>CAZMVS010000473.1:0-6722 GCA_964569525.1 uncultured Planctomycetales bacterium | reverse complement strand
TGCCGGTACCCATGTTAAATATTCTCAACGGCGGCAAACACGCGGATAACAACGTTGATTTTCAGGAATTCATGGTTCAGCCCTGGGGGGCGCCTAATTTCAGGGAAGCTTTACGCTGGGGAACAGAGATTTTTCACAGTCTGAAAGGTGTTCTCAAAGATAAAGGCTACAACACTGCGGTTGGCGATGAAGGTGGATTTGCTCCCAATCTCAAGAGCAATGACGAATCGTTCGAGGTGATTGCTACCGCTGTTGAAAAAGCCGGCTATAAGCTGGGCGAACAGGTCTTTTTTGCCTTGGATCCGGCGACCAGTGAGTTATGGAACGAGGCGGCGGAGAAAGGCAAGGAAGGGTACTGTTTCTTCAGCAGTGATCCGGATCGGATCATCAGTTCTGAAGAAATGGCCGATTATTGGGTAGAGGTTTGCAAAAAATGGCCGGTGCGCAGCATCGAGGATGGTCTGGCGGAAGACGACTGGGACGGCTGGTGCAAGTTGAACGCGAAGCTCGGCGAGAAGGTTCAGCTTGTGGGCGACGACCTGTTCGTGACCAATGTTGAGCGCTTGCAGAAGGGCATCGATATGAACGCGGCTAACAGTATCCTGATCAAGGTTAACCAGATCGGGACGCTGACCGAGACGTTTAGCGCGATCAATTTGGCCATGCGAAACGGCTATACGGCGGTGATCAGTCACCGTAGCGGCGAGACGGAGGATACCACTATTGCCGATATCGCGGTGGCGACCAATGCCGGCCAAATCAAGACCGGCAGCGCCAGTCGAACCGACCGTATTGCCAAGTACAACCAGTTGCTTCGCATTGAGGAGCATTTGCAGGACGATGCCGTTTATGGCGGCAAGTTCTGGAACAAGTAAACAGTCAGCTGTTCAGCTGCCATTTGCTAACCCGGTTGAAATGGGTTTGGTATAAGGATTCCGGGCATTCAACGCGGGTGCAGGTTAATGCGGTTGACAGTTGCATTTGCCAGGGAGTGTAAGGCATGGATGCCAAGAATCCCCACGGTCATGGCCCAACTGACGCCAAGGGAATAGCCAGCCACGTAGTTATGTTTTGGGTATTAGCCGGCATGGCCTTGGCGGTTTTCGCCCCAGCGGTTTTATTGCCGGTGTGGGTGGAAAGCGAGGGGATTCGCGAGCAGAAGCAGGAGCTGGCGGCATCCAACGGGGATCTGGAAACCCAGGCTCAGGACAACCAGGCCTGTATTGAAGCTTTACTTGCTGATCCTGTGGTTAATGAACGGATTATTCGCCGGGAATTGAACTATCGTTTGGAAAGCGAAGAAATCGTTCAATGGTCACCGGCGATGTCTGAGACGGCTCGTTTTGAGTTTTGTGGAAGTGATATACTTTCCGAGGAGCGAGCTGTAAGTGATCCTCAGCCAGGATGGATTGCAGTAATTCACCCCTGGTTGCCCGATTGGCCTTGGCGGGAGCTTTTTGTGAAATCGCCGAATCGGGAGATGCTATTATTATTGGCGGGGGGGTTGTTAGTTGCGGCGTTTGTTCTTTATGCTCCCAAGCCAAAATCCGGAACCTAGGGATTTCCCTTAGAAAATCATGCTTAATTTTTTAATCGGTCGGCGAGTAATTTTTTTGCCGGCCGATTTTTTTGTGATGTATGGATTGGCCGGTTTTTTCGGGAGGGACATTTGCTGAAAGCGCGAGTCGCCTATGACATAAAAATGCCATCCTGACGGCCGGTCGGGGGTCGTGGAGTAGCAGCCAGGATGGCGAATGAGTCGCAAAAAAACAAGTTTTTGTGCTGTGTTGTTATTGTCGGCCAATGGCCGGATTTTCACAATGGGGAATTCACCCCTACTTTGTCATTTATTGCAGATATTTAGTTTTTTTGTCATACCTGTCATTGCAGGGAATTGGTGTTGCTGAGTTTCTTGATAGCTGAATAATAATTTGTTTTACAAGTAAAATTCGGATGAGGTGGTGAGAAGTTCGGGGTGCTCATTTAGTAATCAGGACGGCACTGGTGTTTTAAGGTTATGGATTATTTTGGGGCGGTTAGTTTTTTAGGAAGATTTTATAGGTCAATACTTGTTGTACAAGATTAGCGAGGGAAGTTGATTCCATTTTGCTCATAATATGTGCGCGATGAATTTCCACCGTTTTGATACTCAAGCCTAAACGGCCGGCCACTTCTTTGTTGCTCATACCTTGAACAAGAAGTTCCATTACTTCATATTCTCTTGGTGTCAGCCGATTCAGCCGGTTCTCAATCCGGGTGAGTTCCAACTGGTTCATGCGGTTCGCGGCATCGAGAGCCATAGCTTGTCGTACTCGTTTGCACAACACCTCGTTATCGTAGGGTTTTACCAAAAAATCGACGGCTCCCATTTTCATGGCTTGGACAGCTAGTGGGACGTCGGCATGAGTGGTAACAACGATAATAGGAATAGCGATCTTATCTTTTGTCAGTTGCTTTTGTAGTTCCACCCCATCCAGACCCGGCAAGTGTGCGTTGAGTATCAAGCAGCCGGGACGTGAAGGATCAAAATCATCCAGAAATTGTTCGGCGGTATTGTAGGTTGCAACAGGCCAACCATTAAAATTCATAAGGCGGTAAAGCGTGGTTCGAACACTTTCATCATTATCAACGATAAAAACAGTTTGTTCAGCAACACTCATGAACGTATAGGTCCTATCCTAACAAACAAGCGCAGACAGTTTCAAAAAGTTCACGAATCTTCATTCCGGTCTCTTGAAGATAGCATCAGGTGAATTTCTTTATAGGGGTATTAAGTATATATAGGTAGTATATACTGCTAACATAAAGATAATTCAATAGGCAATAGGTTTCTTTCCGCGATAAACAACATATATAGATAACAAAATAATAAGAGTGAAACAATCGTATTTCTTACATCAATTACCATATAATATAAAATACTATCTTATGTATAAGATAAATATATTGGTCGGCGGATACCAGTTGTTTTTTTAAGTTTTGTTATATCTTATGCGCGCGGTGTGTCATGCTGATGGCACGCATTTTTAAATTAGCAACAAAAAGAAACTAATAGAGTAAAAATACGGAAATTTATACGGGGAAACCCTTATATACGGCGAGATTAAATTCATTTTATACCTGTATTGTCTTGGTGGATCAGTAAAAACTCACAGGGAGACCCATATTAAAAATTTTCTACGCTTGACTTCATGGCCGGGATGTTTAGGCTCGCTATAAGGGAAAACCATTAGTCCGGTGAACGTGAGGAGAAGTGTTTTTTGAGAATTACTATCAGGAGATAAACGGCTATGGGATTTGCAGGAGGTTCCGTTTCTTTCAAGAGGTTTTTTGTTGATGGGAAGAGTTACGCCCAAGCGGATCAACCTTTGCTGGATAAATTGTCTGCTCGAGCCATGGGGGCGGACAGTATCCGCACGGCGGATCAGACGGAATTGGGCTGGACCACGGGTGAGCATATTCTGGATGTTGATTTTGATTTTGAGAAGAATGTGGTTGCCGATGGTTTGCATTTTGCCCTGAGGATTGATACCAACAAACCGCCCGGCGACCTGGTGCGCAG
This sequence comes from uncultured Planctomycetales bacterium, assembly GCA_964569525.1. Classification (GTDB taxonomy): domain Bacteria; phylum Planctomycetota; class Phycisphaerae; order UBA1845; family PWPN01; genus JAAYCU01. Next base: position 3,160 of record CAZMVS010000473.1, on the reverse strand, counting down.
TTATCAGAAAATGAATGAGCAGACTATGCTGGAGGCCGGCGGGCGGGAATATTTAACCAAGGCTCAACGGAAGGAAGCTCGCGAGCAGGCCTTATCCAAGGCAGAGGCAGAGGCTCGTGGGGGGATGTTCAAGCGGATGCGACAGATTCCGGCGTTTTGGGATCTCAAGCGAAACGAAGTGTATCTTGGTGGCAGCAGCAACCAGGTGGTGGATCAGTTCATGCTGTTGTTTCGCCAGAGTTTTGAGCGTGCACTTACACCGGCGACTGCGGGAGAGATGGCGGCCCGCTGGTCGGCGGGAGCGGGACTTGCGCGGGCATTTGACGATTGCCAACCCGCCCATTTCATTCAGCCGCCGGAAGGCTCGGATACGCAAGACGATGGTGAAGGGTTAGGCGAGTCCCGGGAAAAAGATTTTCTGGGAACCGAGTGGTTGACGTGGCTGTGGTATGTGGCGCACGCGGAATCCCCAGAACTTGCCGGCCGACAAGGCCAACCAATTACCGTGTTGTTTGAGAAAGCCTTGCAGATGGAATGTGCATACAAGATCAGCGGTTCGTTGGGATTGAAAGCGGATAGCCCAACCCGTTTGCCGGAGGCTCTCGTCGGTTTGGCTGGCGGCAAGCGACCGGTCAAAGCGGGTCTGCAATTGGCGGTGCATGGCGATGTTTATTCGTTGGGCATCCGGGGTGACATGATGCATTTCAGCGGGGTTAAGCTGCCGCCGCCCGAGGATGTGGGCACACCGCGGATGGTATTTGAAGATCGGATTGAGCGGTTGCGGGACCTGATTGACGCGACAAATGACTTGTATATCGGCTTTTTGAAACGTCGGCTCTCCGGTAAGTGGAGCAAGACATTGAATTCCATGCGCAACTGGATCGCCGCGGGTCGTCAGGCAGCGCCGGATGAGCAAAAGATACTTCGGCTGGAGGCTGCCTCATAAGATCGACATGAAATCAGCTGACACAAGTATTAAAAAAGCCCCGCGGCCGAAGAGGCTGCCGGGCTTTTTGACTTTTGCTTTGTTTTACGATTTTTTGTTTGTTAAACCAGTCGATTCTATTGGGCCGCGTTCACGAAACCGATTGGCATTTCCAGATTATTGGCCGGCGGTCAATCCTTACTTGACGAAGATGTAATACAGTTTGCCTTCGGAGAGGGTTCGGCCAGCTAATTCCCCCATTTCCGGGCCGGTACCGAGGAAGAAGTCGCAGCGGCCGGCTGCACGAATCGCCCCACCGGTATCCTGGTCCATGGCAAAGCCGGCGTAACTCCGATCGCCAATCGAGCCATCGGGATTTCGGGCGGGGACCTGGGTATTCATAAAGGCCACGCCGGCCCGTGGATAAACTTCTTTATCCGTGGCGATTGAGCGGAAGGGGGTGACGGGCACATTCAAGCTGCCGAAAGGCCCGCCTTTTCGTTCGGTGAAGAATACGTATCGATTATTGATAGCGAAGGCCCGGTCCAGTTCGCGAGGATGCTCATCAAAAAAGCGAATCAGGCCTTGCAGGGAAAGCTCCGCCGGTTCAATCAGGCCGTTTTCCACCAAATACTGACCGACGGAGGCGTATTCATATCCGTTATCGGCGTCATAGCCGATGTCGTAGAAACTGCCGTCTTGCAAGCGCAGTCGGCCGGAGCCCTGTACGGTAATAATGTAGGCTTCAAAGGGATCGCTCAGATACACGATTTCAAGATTCCGACCATTCAAGGCGCCCTGGTTAATCTCCTGGCGGGTGTAGTAAGGTCCGCCGTTTTTATGCTGGTATTCACCGGTCACCTCGTTTTTGACCAAGTCCTTGGGGCGGCGATAAAGGGGGTATTTGAAAGTGGCATCGGGTTGCAGTCGGGCATCAAAAATGGGGCGGTAATAGCCGGTGAACAACACCGTGCCCAGGTCATCACAGCCGCGGGACATGTAAATGTCGAATCGTTCCTTGATCAGGGCATCGAATTCCTCCTTGGAACGAGCCTCGTTGAGCACGTCCAGAAAAGCCTGATTGCTGGCCACCACCCGCTGGTGATCGATGTCCAGGTAAGGGAAGAAGTTCTTGCTGGACGGTTTGCTGAGATATTCCAAGTTGTACAAAACGGCCTGTTCCAGCCCTGTTTGACGGAGATAGCCCTCGCTGAAGTCGGGGAATTGGCTGGGATCGGTGAGTTTAACCAGGGCTTTTTCGCCGGGGGGCAGAGGCTTGGTGTAATCTTTCTGAGGCGGAGCGACGGCCATATCCTTTTCTTCTTTGCAGCCGACCATCGCAACCAGGAAAACCAAGATAATACTAGTAAGGAAAAATTGCCATCGCATGACATGTCCTCCATGACCGTCTCGAGTTCAAGGATTTGTTTCTTTTTAATGCCCACCCGATAGGCAGGGGCTTTATTTGCCCGTGCAGTATAACCGAGAGTCTCCTTCCTGTCTCGCCTATTTTTCCTATTCCATAAAATGCATATGATATGGCTTTTGGAGAGTAAGGATTTTTGCAATTTGCATGGTGCGAAGGGCGTATGTAAGCCCGGTTATTTTGGAGAGGTCCACATTGAGTAAACCACCATCAAACCGGCCGATTATCTGTATTTTTGGCAGTTATTCACCTCAGCCCGGCCATGAGGGCTTCGACCAGGCCTACGCTATTGGCAAGGCCCTGGCCGAGGCGGGTTTCGACATTTGTAACGGGGGCTATGACGGGACCATGCTGGCCAGTGCACGGGGCGCCAAGGACGGCGGCGGCTTTACGATCGGGGTGACCTGTGACATATTCGGGGCTGCTCGTGGCAAATCTTTGGAGGCGAATCCCTGTATCGACTATGAAATTGCCCATACGGATCTACTGGAGCGGGTGCGGGAGATGATGAAACTGGGGGCGGGTTACGTAATTTTGCCCGGCGGAACGGGTACCCTGGCGGAGTTGGCCATCGTGTGGGAATACGTGGCCAAGAAGCTGATCGCTCCTCGGCCGATTTTCGTGGTGGGGGACTACTGGAAGTCGGCGGTGGAGACCGTAATGGCCCATCGAGCCAAGCATGGTCGATGTATTCACTTCGTGGACAGCCCCGAACAGATCGTGGAAATTGCCCGACAGGAGATACTCGAGGCCGATTGAGCACGTTTTGGTCATCGATTTTGGGCGGGCGAAGATTGGTGCTAGAATAT
>CAZMVS010000472.1:0-5546 GCA_964569525.1 uncultured Planctomycetales bacterium | reverse complement strand
ACGTATACCGTAACCGCAACAGATGGTAACGGATGTACTGATACGGATGCCGTAATCGTTACCGTCAACAACTTACCGTGCGATGCTCTCGCCACTCCTGCGGCGAAGGTTGATCTTGCATCTGCTTCTCTTATCAGTCTCATTGAAATCTGTACGTGGAAATGAAGTCGTACTACTCACCCGCAGCTGCCAGTGGAACGAGACCTTTCTGTAACGCTTCACATTATTATCCAGGTGATTTCTCGCTTTCATGATTTATGCTTTCCCACTCACGCCTTAAACCAATAATCCACACAAACTATTCGCATTCACCTCAATAATCCGATAAATTGAATAGTCAAGATTGGTTCGTAATTTGGCCTGGGGACCGTCGTGGCGGCATAAGTTCAAGCCTTTTTCTTTTTGCTATGAAAATGTTCAAATTAATGGGGATAGATTTCGCCCGGTCGGCCGGTGCGACCATGTGTTGCCTGCTGCTCGTTTCCTTTCTCGTCGAAGGATGCGCATGGATAACCTTCCGACAAAATCAGCCGAAGAAAATCGCCTCTGACAAATCCAATCGCCGCCTGCAATTGCTCGATAACGTGGACAAAAACTGGTGCCATCGAACGGTTACCACCCGGCCGGCATCATCCAGTCAGCCTCAGACCAGACCATTTCACCTCAATGCCAAAAACATTATATGCCTGCTCTTCGAACAGGGGCCTCGGGTTATCGCCGATCGCGAACAAATGCGGGCCGCCAAGCACGGCCTCGCCGAATTCAAGGCGGACCTTAGTCGTTTCGAACCATTCGTGACCGCTGATGGGAATGCCCATCAATATCCGCAGCGGAGAGATTCCGATGCGGTCACTGGAGAGTTGGTGGGCGGCCTCGAAAAGGAAACTTTCAAAGGGGCCATCTTCCGCGTGGAAGGCGGACTTAGTGGGTCACGGGTCGAGTTCGGCGAATCCGATGAAGGCCAGTCTCCCGTCGAGGAAGGCAGTGGTGGCGTCGTTCGCGGGCGGATCGAAGTACCTTTCGTCGGTTCACGCAAATATCAGAGTCGTATCATCAATGCCGCCTTCCAGGAAACCAACGCCCGCAAGGCCATGCTCGATTATCTGACCGATTACCGGAAAGATGCTTATAGCTCTCTAAGATACTATTATGAAGCTCTTTATAGTGTCGGATATATCCGTTGTGTGGAACGGAAGATTCGGCGGCTGGAACAATTGCTCGAGGATCCCCGCTTGCTTTCGCGGGATCGTCCCCAGGTTGAATCCGCGGCGGCTTCTGCCCGCGTGGTCCGGGAAGCTTGGCTACGCAACTATCGCTTCTGCGTGATGGTCGTCTTGCAGTATCTGGGGATAGATCCCACGGAAGAATTCATGTTGCAGGAAGTGCCCTTCGAAAACACGAGCACGTATTACAAACGAACTCAAACTTCCAGCGGGCGGCAGCAGTTGCTTGAGCAGGCGTATCAAAATAACCCAACTTTTCAAGTGCTTCAAGATGCTATACGGAATTCCCGCCTGCAGCGGCGGCAAGCAATTCTCGGGAAATATGATATAACCGCGTACATCGAAGGAACGCAGTTTCCATATGGTTCGGTAAGTTTCGATGACCGCCTCGGGGGGTGGAAAGTCGGGATGGGCTTTCGGGTTCGGGTGAATGATCAACGGGTTTTGAAGGCGACCCGCAAAAAAGCGGAAGCGGAAATTCGCGAGTTCCAATCCCAGATCGAAGAGGAGAAACTTCAACTGCGCAGACAGATAGCGGTAATGTCAAACAAGTTGCGGCGGTTTTATCAGGCCCGTCCGAATATACGGGAGCAGGTACGCACCGCCCGGTCCGAATACCATAACCGGTTGAAAAGTTATTTGACCAACGGTCCGGCGGAGCGGACCATAGATGATTTGTTGAGCACGCTAAACTCGTTGTACTTGGCGGAAGCTCAAATCCCACGTAACAGTTACTACGCCAATTTGTCGGAGCGGGAATTGATGACGGCCACGGGTGAGGTTTACAAGATTGTCGGCCTGGAAATGGGCTCAGGCGAAATTCAATTGGAAGGCGTGTCCAGTAATATGGAGCATTGAACCAGGCATGGAGGAATGTCGTTTTCATTTCGGATTTGCGCGTCGGCTGATCGGTGTAGTGTGGATGGTACTGATGGCGGCGGGTTGCACGCAGGTTATGGAAGAGCCTGCGCCGACGGCCAAAAGGGTACGGCCTTCGGCGCGTCGGCATTTGTGGGAAGTTGCTAATCCCACGGGGCCGAACAGCCCGGTGACTTCGCAGCCGGCGGATGATGTTGATCCGTTGGCCCGGCCGTATCGACTGAATACCGAAAACATTATTTACATTTTGTATGAAGAGGCCCCCAAGATTGCCGCCAGTCGGGAAAGCATGGTAGCGGCTCGTTACGGATTGAAAGAATTCAAAGCGGACCTGAGTCGTCTTGAGCCTTTTGTCAATGCCGACGGCACCCTTTTTCAATATCCCGAGCGGCAGGATTCGGACGGGCTGACCGGGGAGACGGTTGCCGGGGTGGAAAAGGAAACTTTCGATGGGGCCATTTACCGACTTGAAGGGGGGATGAGTGGTTCGCGGGTCGAGTTTGGTGAATACGAGGAAGGCGAAGATCGCATTGAAAAGGGAAGCGGTGGTTTGGTTCGTGGGCGCGTGGAAATACCTTTCGTCGGCTCGCGTAAACGTCAAAGCCGGGTGATTAATGCCGCCTTCCAGGAGTCCAACGCCCGGGCGGCGGTAATGGAATACCTTAGCAACTATACCCAGTACGTGAACCAAACCCTGCTGTATTATCAACATACGTTGTACAATCTTCGGTTCATTCGCATATTTGAAAAGAAACTGAAGGCGTTGCAGGAACTGATGGAAGATCCGCGGGTTCGGCCGGACGATCTGCAACGGATTCAATCGGTGGTGTTGTCCACCAAGGTAACCGTCGAAGAATATCGGGTGAATTACGAATCTTATCTGCTGGTAGTATTGGAATATTTGGGAATTGCGCCGGGGGAAGAATATGTTTTGGAAGAGCCTTCCATGGAGGCGGACAGCCTTTATTTGGACAAAGCCTGTAATGGCGAGGGGCGGCGGGAAATGCTTTCCGAGGCTTTGGAAAATACGCCAAAGTTCCAGGTTCTGAGGGACGCGATTGCCGATGCCGAACTGAAGCGGTCTTATGCGATCAAAGGTGTGTTTGACATTACGGCGTATGTGGAAGGGACGCGGTATGCGTTCGGCAGTGAGACTTATGACGACCGGGTGGGTGGTTGGGACACGAATGCAGGGGCATCGATACGGTTGAATGATCAACGGGTACTCGATGCTTCGCGAAAGAAGGCGGAAGCGGAGATTCGCCAGTATCGTAGCGAGATCGAAGCTCAGCGGCTTTACATTCAACGGGAGATCGACACGGAATCGGCGGAATTGTGTTCGTATTATGAATCTCGGCCGCGGATCAAGGCCAATATCAAGAACAGTTGGTCGGTCTTTGATAAGCGCCGCGAGAAGTACTTAGAGGATCCATCGTCGAGTGTGTCCATTGATGATTTGCTTGGTTCTCTGACAGAAGCCGTCGCTGCGGAGAAGCAATTGAATCAGAATATTTACCAGACCGCTTTGTCGGAGCGCAGCTTGATGGCGGTAACCGGTTATGTTTACAAGCTGGTCGGTTTGGAACTGTTGAACAACAACAATAACAATTCCGACGACATGCCCGGTGCGCAGGGGGAGCAGTGAAGCCGGCGCTTTTACTGTGCTCAATTTGAATACTACGTAAAGAATGAAATGGAGTTGCCCACTTGCAACAGGTGAGCAACTCCATTTTTATCTTCGTGTTAACAGGTCATGGTTATTTTGGCGGGGCGATTTGGGAGCCCCAGAGGGTTACTTTATCCACGTTGCCGGTGTCGTCGAAGGTGCCGACGCCGACGCGGCCCCATTGGAAAGTTTTGTCGGAAGCGGTCATGACCGGTTTTTCCATATCGTCAAAGTACACTTCGATTTTGCCGGAAGCGATACGGCGGACGACGCGGACGTGGTGATATTCATCGGTCCAGGGTGTGCCCTCGGTACGCTTTTCTACGATAGAGGTGCGAGGTGCGCCGTTGACGATGTGGATGGTGTGGGCGGTGGAGTCGGCCTTCATGCCCAGGTGGGCGTAATAAAAGTGGCTGGGATCCTGGTAGCCGAAGAAGAGACACATGTCACGGTGCGGGTTGTCCAGGGGTTGGGTCATTTTCAGCCGGAGGTCCATGACAAAGTCGGTGACGTACACGTTTTTTAAGAGGGTCATGTTGTAGGGGGAACGGAAGGGCGGTTCATATTTGCTGAGGCGGAACTGGGAATAGACGGTTCGCTTGCCGTCAGTGGTATATTTCCAGGCGTTGGGATCGGTGGGTTCCCAGCGGTCGGCCTCGGGGTTGTCGAAATCCTCGGCCAGTACGAGGGGAAGATTGTCCATTTCGCGAACGGGCTTGTCGGCCAGGAAGTTGTTCATTGAACAGCCGGTGGTCAATATGATGGTCACGGCCAAGGTGATCAATAGCGTTTTTTGTTTCATGAGAGTTCCTTTCCGAAAGAAGTAAGAGGAATTTTCTGTATTCGTTTTCATTTCACGGGCCGATCATTAGTCTTACATTTTACGTGTTTTCGGGCAGTTGCAAGGGTTTAGTTTTTCGATAGACGGTGCCCTGGAAGGCGGCGACGGTTTCGCCAGTGTCGTCGGTGATGTTTATGGTATAGGTGGCGAGGCGATTGGAGCAAGCGACCTCGTCGGCCTGGGCGGTGAGGGTTCCGGTGGAGACAGCCTTGGTATAGGAGATGTTGGCGTTAATGGCGACGGCCTGTGTGCCGCGGGCGTTAGAGGCGGCGGCGAAGGTGACGTCGGCAAGGGCGAAGATGGCGGCGCCGTGGGCGATGTTGAGGGCGTTGTAGTGTTTTTCAGTGAGGGGCATGCGGGCGAGGGCGTGGCCGGGGGATATTTCTACAAGTTCGATGCCCATCTGTTCGGCGATGCGATCATTTTTGAAAAAGTCTTTGAGATTTACCACGGCTGTTCAGCTCCTGTAAGTTTTTTCGGTTAAACGGTTTGCGGGGTCGGTTGCTTATCGGTTGGTTGAGGATAGGGCAAGCGGCGGGGGGATGCAATTGGGGCGAGAAGCGTGTTGTTTTGTGTTTGGTTGATCCATGTTTTGCGGGTTCGTTGTATAAGCGCGCAAGGGGGGGATATTGGCAAGATTATTGCGGTAAAAATGGGTTGAAAATGGGTTTGTTTTGGGGTGTTCCGTTCGGGGTAATTTTTGTTGTAAATCCATTTTTTGAAGGGGGTTATGAGCAATTTTGAAATGGGTTTGTTTTGTAAATTTTGTTTGTTGGGAGCGGATTTGGTTTGTAGGGAATTTCTCGGGGAGTAGGGCATGTCGGAATGGGTATGTAAGGCATAAGGCATAAGGCAGAAGGCAGAAGGGGAGGAAAGGAAGATGGCAAAATCCCGACCCTGGCGCGGCGGGAGGACGGCTGTGCCGGGCAGGGGGGGG
>CAZMVS010000471.1:0-5814 GCA_964569525.1 uncultured Planctomycetales bacterium | reverse complement strand
CTCGGGGCGGTTTTGTTTGGCCAGCCAGCGGGGGCTTTCGGGGACAAGAAATAGCAGGAGCAGAAATAAGATAGCGGGCAGAGTTTCGGAGGCGAACATCCATCGCCAGGCGACGGTAGCGTTCCATTCAGCGTTGCCCCGGCCTGCGATTTGAGCGTTGACGAAATAGACGATGAGCATGCCTGCGATGATGGCGAATTGGTTGATGGAGACCAGCCGACCACGAATTCTGGCCGGTGCTACTTCGGCGATATAGAGGGGGGAGAGCATGGCGGCCATTCCCACGCCTATGCCGCCGACGATACGGGCAATGACCAGTTGCCAGAGGGAGCGGGGTAGGGCGGAGCCGACGGCGGACAGGGCGAACAGGACAGCGGTAAGCAGAAGTATTTTTTTGCGTCCCAGTGGATCACTCAAGGTGCCAGCCAAAGCTGCCCCGATTACGCAACCAAGCAGGGCGCTGGAGGCGGCCCAACCTTTCATGACCGAGTCCAAGGCGAAGTGGGTTTGTATGTAGCCGATAGCCCCGGAGATGACCGCGGTGTCATAACCGAAAAGCATGCCGCCCAGAGCGGCGACGCCGGCAAGCAAAAATACATAGGCGGTTCCATGGTGGTGATTTTCAGTCGAAGGGATTGAATGGTGGTCCGGGGTATTGTCTGGCATATGGATATTTCCTTTTTTACGAGGTATTGGCCACGGTTAAGCAGCGGAATAAAACAGTTTTTACAGGATTCTGAGAGTTGGGGCAAAGAGGTATGGTGTTGCCGGGTGGGTATTTCCAGGGTTGTTCAGCGTAGATTGCTCTGTGTTTTCATAATGATGCGGTCTTTTATCATGGGGGAAGCATCGACTTAGTTAAGAGTAAAGACCGATATTGAATTTCTATTCATGAATCGGAGAGATTATCGTCGCCGGCCAACACCGTGGTCAAGTAAATGTAAATATTATGTTACCTTTACATGATTTAGCAGCTGAATTAAAGGATTGCAAAAGAAAGGAATGAGGAAAGAAAGGCGGATTAAGTTCCAGATCGAATAAAAATAGAGTATTTCATCCTCTCCAGTGTTTTGGGAGGTGGATAGGTATTGGTGATGAACAAGGATCAAACTTCGACGGTTGATTGTTCCTCGAGAGCATCAACCTGGTAGCCGATGCCTGTGATCGCTTTGAGGAGATCCTCTTTTGTGCAGCGATTTTCGTCGTGCTCCACAATAGTAGTACGAGCGACAGTGTCCACGCAGACGTTGTGGACCCCATGCGTGCTGCGTAAACGGTGAACAATCATGCGGGCACCTTTTTCGATAACCAGTCCATTAATGTGAAGTTCCAGTCTTTTCATTGGCCTATCCCCATTAATACATAAAATTCTGGTATTTTCGGTTAGGATTTGCTAGTTTCCAAGCAGAATCCATTTAACAAAAGAGACATAAAACCCAAAAGACGAAAAAGGACTTACAAACCTATTTCAGGCTCGAATCTTTGTTTGATAATTCTCCCCTCTTTTGCATTAGTAATTTAAATGTAAATATCTCTCATTTACTCGAAAGAATTATAGGGTTCCAGGCTGAAATTTCCGTTACGAAGGGGAAAATTTTGAGCAATTTTATCAAAGAGGCGTAGCGATTGGTGCGATTTTGATATTTTGGTGCAGTGCATGGATTTCCGTGTGTTGGGATTAAGGAATTGGTATTGTGTTCGGGGAGGATATTTTTTCTGTTCATTTGCAGATACAATTTACGGAGTTGTGGGTATGTTTTTTGTTTAGAATTGGCAAGTTGAGTTTATGACAGGTTCCAGGGCGGTTCTTCAGGAAGAGGAAATTTGGCGAAAGGGGAAGCCATCCGCCGATGATAAGGTGTGGAGATTATTGGAGTTGCGCTCATTTGAGGCGGAGATCGTATTGGACGGCTAATGTGTTTTGGGTAGTTTGGAAGGCTGGTTCGGTAGAGACAGAACTCCTGCTTGAGGAAAATGATTATGAGTTTTTTTATTCCCACGGCGGCGGCGGGTAATTCGCTCAGCCTGGCGACCTTTGGGCGTTCGGGCGAGATCATGGGTTTTTTCTATCCCCGTATCGATTTTGCACAAAATATTCGTGAGGGAATGCCGGCGGTCCGACTGCTGGATCGGCACGATGGGGATCAGTTTTTGTGGAGTTTTGCCGAGTGTTGGCGAGTGTCACAATCGTTCGGGCCGGCCAGCAATGTGCTTGTTACCCGTTTGGATCACGTGGATCTTGACTTGCATATTGAGTTGAGTGACGTGTTGCCACCCGGGGAACATGCCTTGATGAGGCGAGTGACTATTAACAAGGGGCCGGATGTTGGCAGGGTGCAGTTTCTTCATTATTTTCACATGGCCGTGGGGGATAGTGATGAGCGTAACGGGGTACAGGTTTATCGGGATCAAAATGCGGTGGTGCAGGAATTTCGGGGCATTGCTTTGGCGGTAAGTGCGAATCAGCGTTTTGTTGCATACTGCAGTACGTGGGAGCCGGGAGTTGAGTCGCCAACAAAATACGCGATGCAGATGGGAGAAAGGGGATGGTCCAATCAGTCGATTGGGCGGGTGGATTTTGCGGTAGAATTTGATCCGGTGGAAGATGGTCGTTGGAAGGGCATGCTTGTTTTGGCGGGAGGAACATCAATACATCAGGCCATGGATTACGCTGTTGAGTTATCCGGTCGGCAGTTTAACGATGTGGTAAGCCAGGCCAATGACAGAGCGCTCAGTGCTTTGACCGAGGCGGGATCCTGTCCGGTTCCGGAACTATCCGATGCGTTCGGTCGAGCGGTTATTTCGCTGTACGACTTGTTCGACGAAAACGAGGGTACGTTTATTGCCGCTCCTGAATTTGATCCGGGGTATCGATTGTCGGGGGGGTACGGGTATTGCTGGCCGCGGGATGCGGTGATTTGCGCGTTGGTGTGTCAGCAGCTCGGGCGGCCGCGGATGGGGTGGAGATTTTTTGAGTGGTCAGCGCGGGCCCAACTGCCGGATGGGCACTGGTTCCAGCGATATTGGGGAGATGGTTCGCCGGCTCCGTCGTGGTGTGTGTTGAACAGCAGGATTCAGTTGGATCAGACTTGTGCGATGGTGCATGCAGCGGGTCAGTTCGCAAGACGTTTGGGGGCGGATCGGCAGGCGTTCGTGGAGTTTTATCGCCCGGTGGTTGAGCGGGCCACAGAGGCCGTTCTGCGGCACATTGGGGAGAACTACCTGCATAAGCCGGCATCGGATTTGTGGGAGAATGCCGTGGGGAGTTTTGCGTACACCCAGGCGGGAGCGATTGCGGCCTTGAAAGAAGCGGAGGAGGTTTTTGGTCTGGATGGGGAGCGGGTTGGCGAGAAGGTTCGCAAGGCGATGCGGGAGCAGTTGATTAAGATCTTTTGGCAGCCTGAACATCAGCGTTGGTTGAGGCGAATTACCGAGGATGGGCATCCGGACGGGACTTTGGATTCGTCGGTCATGGGATTGATTGATCCCTGGGAGGTGTTGGATTTGTTGGATGTGGAGGATCGCCGCTTGGCGACGCTGACGCTGGAAGGCATAAGCCAGGATCTCCGTTCGGAAGTCAAAGGCGGGGGAGCGATTCTGCGGTTTCAAAATGAAGCATATATGGGGGGCGGCCCGGGTTGCGTGAATACGCTTTGGCTGGGATTGTGCTGGCTTCGCCTGGCAGTGACGGCATCGGAGGCCAAGGAACGAGAGCGGTGCAAGGAACGGGCTATGTCTGAGTTGCGGATTGCATTGGCCAACGCCAGTCCGACGGGGCAACTTCCGGAGTTGATTCCCAAGATCATGTTTGATTATTGGGCGGCCCCGCACGGGTGGGCATGCTCGCTGTTGATTGAGGCCGTATTGGCATTACGTTTGCTTCACAAGGAGGGTGAGGGCCCTTTTGAGGTAGGGCGAGCCCAGGTTCGCCGCCAAGCTCCGGCCAGTAAGGGGTGATGCATAATGGTCGTTTTATGTGGGTAAAGTGCTAGGTCGGATCTGATAATAAGTGGTCATTAGTGTTATAATCCTGAGGGTGAAGTAAGGCTATGTTTTTGTAAAAGGAAGGGAATGTCCCGCCACTGAGCGCTAAGCGGCTTTTGAAAAGCTCCGCGCAAACCCTGATAATATAAAGGAATAGAGAGCAGGGATGATCCCAAATGGTGAGTTGGTTGAACAATTTTGTTTTAATTGAGTTTTAAGCGTGGCATTTGAGACGTAATGAGTGAAGTTACCAGAACATTGTTAGAGTTTATGTTGGTGGGTTTAACCGGGTTGATCCTGGGTTTGGCGGCCAATCATTTTAATAATGACGGGCTGGAGTTGGGTCGTGATTATTTTGCCAAACCGGTCGTTAATGTGGCTGCTACTCAGCCTGCGAATGCCGGTGAACAATCCACGGGACAGAAGGGGCAGCCGGCCGTCGGGAAAACTGACCAAGATCGGCATGATAACGAGGCTGGTGGTGGAATCGAAGATTATGCCCGGGCGAGCCGAAAGGCTTTGGAGGCCCAGATGGCGGCATTGGGAGTGAGCTTGGTAGCTTTTGAGCAGGTAAAGGCGTGGTTTGAGGATCCGGGTTATGAATACGGGGTATATGTTTTTGTAGATGCCCGAAACGAGGAGCAATATCAGGAGGGTCACATTCCGGGGGCCTGGTTGCTGGATCATTATCGTATTGAGCGTTATATCGATCGGGTGCTGCCCATGTGTCGGGGAGCGGAGAAGATTGTGGCATATTGTGCCGGGGGAGAATGCGAGGATAGCGAGTTCGTGGTGGGCGATCTAATTACTTATGGTATTGATCCGGGGGTTATTTATCTTTATGCGGATGGGCTGGAAGATTGGGAAGAAAAGGGTATGCCGGTGGAGTTGGGGCAACGGGGTAGCGGTCGAATGAGGGGGGGGAAATCATGAGCGATAAAGTTGAGTTATCGCTGGTTGCCTCGAAAGGGCGTGAGACGGCGTTTGTGATAGCCCGCCTGGTGTTGGGGATTGTATTTATCTGGATGGGATTGACCAAGACCGGCCTCGTGTCAAACTTTTTGAATACCACGGGATTGAGCGAGACCGCGGCTGTTCAGCGCATTGTTCAGAGTGGAGCTATTGAATTGTCTAATCCCGTGGATTTTTTGAAGCTGATTCGTGAATATCAAATGATTCCTGAGAGCATGCCGGTGGTTATGAATTTTGTGGCGGCGGTATTGCCATGGTTGGAATTGTGGTGTGGGGTATTGTTGGTGCTAGGCCTGGGAGTTCGAGGTGTGGCCTTTATGATCGTCAGCTTGATGGCGGCTTTTACCGTTATGGTTACCATTCGGGCGCTTCATATTTATAATACGCAGGATATTGCGTTTTGCGACATTAAGTTCGATTGCGGCTGCGGGGCGGGGGTGGTGTATATTTGCCGAAAGATCCCGGAAAATCTTTTTCTGTTGGCTTGTTCAATAGGATTACTGTTCTCGCGCAGCTGCAGATTTTGCCTGCGGCGGGAGTTGATCGCGACGAATAACAAAAAGCCTACTTCGATTGCGGCGTGATTTATTCCTCGTTAAATGACGAATTTTTGCGATTTACTCCGCCTTTTTTAACCAAACCACGTCAATTCCAATCATTGCCGGCTGGTCTTTCACGGTTTGCGATACACCTTTGTAGCGAAGTACCAGGGGGTGTTTGCCTTTTTTTAGCTCAACCTCGTTGGAATGAATCACGCGTGACAGTGTGTGGTGCGGTTGATGTAGATCAATCGCTCCCTCGGTCCCCCCCCACGTCAAAGGGGGGGCGGCCCCCGCGCAGGGAACCTTTCCCCATAGT
>CAZMVS010000470.1:0-7405 GCA_964569525.1 uncultured Planctomycetales bacterium | reverse complement strand
AGGCGCCGGTTCTTCGTCTGCCTCGTTGTCCCCCGTTTCCACTTCGCCTTTCTCAGCTAACTCGTGCAAAAGGTTGGCATCGTAACGACGCCGGGCCTGCAACGGCGGCTCACCCCGATAAACCGCCTGGAGATCAGCAATCAGGTCGCTGTAGGAGGCATAACGATCATCAGGCTTCTTAGCCATCATACGCTCGATGATCTCGCCCACCCCCGCCGAAAGCGAAGGAACAATATGATCCGGTGGAACGAGTGGTTCCTTGAGATGTTTGTGCATTACAGAAGCCGGCGTGGATCCTTCATAAGGAACCTTGCCGGTAACCATATGATAAAAGGTGGCTCCTAATGAATACATATCTGCCCGAAAGTCTATATTGACCTCCCCGCGAATCTGTTCCGGGCTGATGTAATAAGGGGTTCCATAAGCACGTCCCGCCTCGGCCATGGCTGCCTTTAAATCCGAGGTTTCACGGGCCAGACCCATGTCCGCCAGTTTGGCGGTGTTGTCTTTGGTCAACATGAGGTTCTTCGGCTTGACGTCCCGGTGCACAAAACCCCGCTCAGATGCGTGATCCAAAGCTTGGGCGGTCTGAATGATTATTTCCAAAGCCCTTTTTTCAGGATAGATTTTGCCGGTGGCAAGGTCATCATAAACCGTCTTCCCGTCAATATACTCCATCACAAAGAAGTGATATCCACCCGACTCGCCGACGTCGATAGCCTGCACAATATTGTTGTGGTTCAGCTTGGCCGCCGCCCGCCCTTCCTTGTAAAATCGCTCCACAAACTCGGGATTGTTGCCCAATTTCTTGGGCAATACCTTGATGGCCACCGTTCGATCCAAGCTGATCTGACGGGCCTTGAAAACGGTAGCCATTGCCCCAGAACCAAGCTTGCCGAGGATCTGAAAACCGGGGATTTGCTGGGCCCGTTGGGTGATGGAATCGTCCATGTTCGCACCAAGTCGCTGCAATTGTGAACGGGTAATATACCCGCACTGCAACATCACCTCGACCAGTGGAATCTTCTTGCCCTCTTCTTGCGAAAGCCTCTTCTGTTCTTCCATGCAGTCATGAAGCTCTCGTAAAGTAAGCAGCTTCTTTTCGATGGCCATTCGGCCTATGGCGGATTCACCAATCTGATCAGACATGCATCGTCTCCAAGGCCTGTGCTCACCCTTTATGGACCTGCTTTACAAGCTAATTACCTGTACTTTAAGACTCTTGACCTTCGGATTCAATAGAAGATAGATAGTCCTCAAACATCTCTCAATAATTATACTCTTACAAAGATGATTCTTCCGGCGAGAATGCTCCGAATTTAAGACATCTCAACCAATAGCAAGCTCCCCCAAGATTGGGCTTATCGTTATTAATCGCCGATAAAACGCTGGCGCAGGCTTTAACTTGTCGTTTGGTAAATATCCCCGGGCAATCCTGCCGCCAAAATCCCATACCTGCCGCCTCGATTAGTTTATTGCCCAAATTCTCTAAACCCTCGCCGGTTAAAGCACTAACCAACACATATCGCGAACCCGCTTGGTCAATATAAGTCTGCCAGCTGGAATCAATGCCCTGATCACTTTTGTTCCACACCCACAGCCAAGCCCTGCAAGATTCACCAGATTTACCCGTTTGCGCAGGCAAAACCCAATCCTGCGATGTGCGCTCAGATGGAGAAATGGCCCCATCCATAACCTGCAAAACAATATCAGCAGACTGCACCTGCCGGCGGGCGCGGCGAACTGCCTCTTGCTCGACCGGATCCTCACTCTCTCGCAGTCCGGCGGTATCTACGAAAATAAACGGAAGCCCTCTGATCGCGGCCGGATGTTGCACCCAATCCCGGGTCGTGCCGGGCAAATCACTGACAATGGCCTGCTCCCGCTCCGCCAACGTGTTCGCCAAGGTCGATTTACCACTATTGGGATCACCGACCAATACAACCCGCACACCTTCCAACAAATAACGATAATAAGCAGCACTTGCACCTATCTCCGCTAAAAGATTTCTGACCCGATCCAATTGGCCGCTTTTAATATCCTCTTCCAGCTGCTCGATTTTTCGAGGCAATTGCTCCATGGAATGGGCCAGCCACAAGGCCACCGGCCGACTTTTGGCTTTCATCAAGGCTTCCAGGCCCTCGACCTCGATAAGACAACGGGGCGGCCACGTATATTTCATCAGTTCCGCCGGGGGAACAATCTCCGCTCCCCGCCGTTTCAAGAGCATCAACAACCGCTGCACAACCCGCGGTCCACCGTGCAGGCTGATATCCACAACCGACCCATCCGCCGCTTCCGAACGGACCGTCACCACCACGTCATCCAATATCCGACCCTCGTCAATCAGCCGACAAAAACACAGCCGATCCGCCGCCTGCTCATTCAAACTCAAAGGTTTCGAAGATTGAAGAAGAGAATTGACCAAAACAGGTGCACCCGTCCCCACAACCTGCACAACCGCCACTCCACCAGGCACCGGCGAAGTCAAACAGGCTGCTCGAACGTATCCTTCAGCATTCATCGTGAAAACTCAAAAAAGCTCCATTCTTATCTGCGGGAAAACACGCTACAGGCTCAAACGCTTGTATATACGCAATACCGATACGTTTATCACTTCCGATCACTTTCGGCTGCCCGGCAATAAACATGCGCTTACAAACGATCGGTATAAAAGTGGTCCGTCCGCTATTCGTCCTGTTCCTGGTTGGTAAACTTTTTAAAGGCCAAGACCAGCCCGTCCAAGCACAAGTCTTCTGCCACGTGATCCACAAAATCACAGCCCTGGGCGATCGCTTTTCCATCACCGCCGGTAACAACCAGCGGCGGCCATTTGCCGATCTCGGTGGCATAGCGCTCGGTCACTTCCCGCAAAGCCCCGCACATCATGGCGAATATGCCGTTGCGTATCGCGCTAGTGGTATCCTTGCCCAGCGTCTGCTCTGAAAACCTCATCTCCACCAGCGGCAATTGGGCGGTATGCTCATGCAACGCCCGGGCGGATAAATGCATGCCCGGAAGTATGGTCCCGCCTAAAAACACCCCGTTGTCCGCGATCAAATCGATCGTCACCGCTGTGCCAAAATCCGCCACCACGCAGGCCGACTTGAGCTTGTCATAAGCCGCCGCCGCTACGCACAACCGATCGGTCCCCACCTTTTCCAGCTCGGGAAGGTCCGCCCCCATAGGCAGCTCCAGGTTCTTTCCAACCACCAGCAAAGGCTCAATACCTTGAGATGCGCATCGACCCCGCAAAGACTCGAATAACGGAGGACATACCGAACTAATCACCACCGCCCGGCTCGCCGACTTGGCCAAGCTGTCCCACTTACCCTGCAAAGCATCCATTACTTGATCCACCGAATCCACCGGGAGGTGTTCCGCCGCGTTCCGCTGCCCTTCCGTCCACGTAGCCAACGCTACGTTTCTATTGCCGATATCCATCAACACTAATTCGATTTGCTTATCTTGCGGCTTTTCTGCAATCACGATTTATCTCCGGTTGTATCGTCAGCTGATGAATCCTTTCCCTCGTCGTCGAAATTCTCTGACTCCGAATCGGAAACATCATCAAGAATTCCGCTGAAAGGATCCTCGTTTATCGACAAAGAGACCGGCTCATATGTCTCTGTCTCTTTGGCCTCTTGTATCATAGCCCATAACTTTTTGCTGAGCTTTTCCAATCCTGAACCGGTCACGGCACTGATGGGCAACACCTCGCAACCCAATTCCTCGCTCAATTCATCCACCGCTTCCAACGTATCCGACAAGTCAGTCTTGTTGGCCACCACCAGTTCCGGCTTTTCCGCCAACTTGGGCGAATATTTGTAAAGTTCATTCCGAATCACACGGTAGGCGTCGGCCGGACTTTGCCCCTCCAACGGATGAACATCCACCATGTGCAGCAACACCCGCGTTCGCTCGATATGCCGCAGAAAATCATCCCCCAGCCCAACACCTTCATGGGCCCCTTCGATCAAACCGGGAATGTCCGCCATCACGAACCGCCGATAATCAGGCATCTCCACGATTCCCAGCTGCGGCTCCAACGTGGTGAAAGGATAGTCCGCAATCTTCGGACGGGCCTTGGTCAACCGGGCAAGCAAAGTACTTTTACCCGCATTGGGCTGCCCCACCAGACCGACATCGGCAATCAGCTTTAACTCCAAACGCAGCCAGCGCTCCTCGGGCTCCCCGCCTTCCTCGGCATGGCGTGGCGTTTGCTCGGAGGCGGTAGCAAAGCGGCGATTGCCCTTGCCACCTTTCCCCCCGGTAACAATGCGTATCTTTTGTTCCGGCTGGTTGATATCCTTCAACAACCGATCCGTCTCCCGATCGTAAATCAGGGTCCCCGGCGGAACGCGCACAACACGATCCCGCCCCCGGCGCCCGGTCATGTCTTTACCCTGGCCGGGTCGGCCGTTTTCTGCAATCCAATGATGTTTGCCGGCTAAATCAAGAAGTGTGTTAACAGAAGGGTCGGCCACAATGAAAACGTGACCACCGTCGCCGCCATCGCCACCATCCGGCCCGCCTTTCGGCACGTACTTCTCCCGCCGGAAGCTGACACAGCCGTTTCCGCCCTTGCCGCTCATAACGAATATTTCCGTACGGTCAATAAACATGCGGTGGGCCCGATCGAGCGAGCGGATCACTGGCTATAGCAATCCCACTTTTTGTGTAGCGTCTCAGGAACCGCAAATAGCTCCAAATAACCCATTTTATGGCTTTACAACCGCTACATGTAAATAGAGCTTGCGCTAAGCGTATGATTAGCTAGGTTGAATATCTACGTATCGACCACGGAATACCACTGTGCCCGCCGCCTTGGCAAACAAGGTGTCGTCCTTGGCCCGTCCTACGTGATGGCCGGGTTTCAAAGGTGTACCACACTGGCGAACGATAATCGAGCCAATCTTGGCCTCTTGCCCACCGTAAAGCTTGATCCCGCGATACTGGGCATTACTGTCGCGACCGTTACGTGAAGATCCCTGTCCCTTTTTATGTGCCATTGTCGTCTTCTCCCTCGGTTTTCATGCCCGTCCAAGGTGCCGCTGCCATCGGTCGGCTGTTATCGGCGAAAACCGCTCGTTATCCGTATTTTGAAAACCTACCCCCGAAAATTGCGATCCTTAAAAACTTCAGGGTGGAAACACACACTCTATTGTATCATCCCTACCGCATGATCCAACGTTGCTTTTCGGTAACTCGCTCCGGCCGAGTCAGGCTGCGGGCACTTTCACTTCCCGGAAACTTGTATGGAATTTCCAACGTCTTGCGAAGTGTGAAATACCGCGGATTCTCCTCGCTCACCGGCTTGCCCGAATCGAAAGCGTAATTCTTCAATCGGACCATTTCCCCCGAAAGACCCTCGACGTAAATCCTGAACCCCTGGGCCTTGGGATCAAAATCCCGGAAAATGGCCACTCCATGGCGAGCCCGCTCCTCACCCTCAAGCAGCCGGCCGTTCGCTTTCTCCGGCGGCAACAATAAAGCATCACCCGCCCGCCGCTTAATCTCCGCAAAGGCCTCCGGGCTGACCTTTTTCTCCGCAGGGACCACTCGCAACGTATCTGTGACCAACTCGAAATTCGGCTGCCACGCTCGTTCCTGTCCGGTCTTGTTCACCACCCGATACAACATGCACCAGTACACAACCGGTTTCTCCCGGGCGGGAACGTACACGGAAATTCTTTGCGGATCCTGGAAACGAAACCTCAACTGCCAGGCTTCCGGAGCAATCTCGGGTTTGGGAGCCGCCTGCAAAAACGGCGCCAGTATCAGCGAAAAAACGCATAAGCCCATCCAAGAAATATACTTACACATATTTGCCTCGCTGAAAACCCGGGAATCCCGCTATTACATCACAAGCGGATCGCCTCATTGGCGAATACCGCCCCAAATGAACCAACATTTTACGGTTTAATGGTTTGTGGTCAAGCTTTGGCCGGCCATTCGAGGCTGATCAGCCCAAAAAATGCAGCAATCCATATTTAAAATTTGTACCTTTTCAGGAAAAATCGATCTTCGGCGATAAGAAATATAGGTCCGTTGTGAAATAATTGAATGAGGTCAACTTGCTAACTTAAGCTTGTAGTTTAAATAATACAACGAGAGGCCATGGAAAACGATTTCGAACGCATTTTGATTACCCGGGATCAGATCGCCCGAAGGATCAAGGAATTAGCCAGGGAAATTGCCTGGACCTTCGAAAATGAACCTGAATGCGAACTGACCATCATTTCTATCCTATCCGGGGCACTGATTTTCACTGCCGACCTGGTCCGTGAATTACCTTTGAAAATGAAAATCGGCCTGATCACGGTTTCCGCTTATCCCGGTACCTCCATGGAAAGCCGAGGAGCCAAGATTCTCCAGGACCTCAACGTGGACGTCGCCGACCGGCATGTTCTTCTGGTCGATGACATCCTCGATACCGGGGGCACGTTACGCTTGGTCCGCGATCGGCTGCTGCTATGCCAACCCCGTTCCATCCGCCTTTGCGTCCTGCTACAGAAAACAAGCAAAGTACCGGAAGATATCGTCGCCGACTTCGTCGGTTTCGAAATACCCAATGAGTTCGTGGTAGGCTACGGCCTGGATTATAATGATCAGTATCGAAATTTCCCCGACATCGGCGTATTAAAAAAAGAACTCTATCAGGCTGGACCATCTAAAACCAACGACGAACAAAAACGCGAGACTGATTCATGAACCCTGTGAATAGCTCGACAACAAAGCACTCAAGCTCCGGCCCCACCGACCATGCCCACTTTACCGAAGCCCAGGGGGCGGAAACCAAATCGGTCGGAGCGGTGGAATTACTCCCCGCCCATCTGTTGGACGGTGGCGAGATCATCATCCTGGCCATCAAGCCCTCCTTGTGGTTCATCGTTTTTACTTCCACCCGCTGGTTAGTCGCCATGGGATTAATCGCCTTGTTGGCCCGCTTTATAGGGGAACATATTCCTCAACTGAACAGCATAACTATTATTCAGGCGGCCTCCGGACTGGCCGCCGCCCGGCTGGGATTCGCCGTTTTGCAATGGGTTTCTCGACTCTACGTGCTGACCAATCGGCGGATCATGCGGCTGACCGGCATCCTCAATGTCGATCTTTTTGAATGCCCATTGACGAAAATTCAAAATACCTACCTGACGTTAGCCTGGTACGAACGTTTGACACGACTGGGCACTATCTCCTTCGCTACTGCCGGTACCGGCGGCGTCGAAGCCTCCTGGACCAACGTCAACAATCCCCTCGAACTCCATGAACGGGTTCGCTCCGCCATCCACCGTGCCCAGAATCCTAGTAACTCACTATAACCTTCAATCAAGACCAATACCGCCCTAACATCGTGACTCGCCTCAGCACTTATCCAACCTCTCTTGTAGTGTAAAAATAT
>CAZMVS010000469.1:0-4664 GCA_964569525.1 uncultured Planctomycetales bacterium | reverse complement strand
TTGATGTCCCGCGTTTTGTCAAACACTTCCAACAACTTCTCCTTATCGAAAATCATCTCTTCCCGCGTCAAGCCCACTGTGGAATACTCCGGGGTCAATTCAATCGCGTCCACCGGGCAGACTTCCTCGCACATCCCGCAATAAATACATCGCAACTCGTCGATGTCGAACTTGATCGGGTACTTCTCACGGTCCGGCCAAGGCGACTCCGCACCCTCAATATGAATGCAACGCGCCGGACAAACCGTCTCACACATAAAACACGCTACGCAGGCCACCCGCCCCTGTTCATCACGATTCAGACGATGCACGCCCCGATAATTTTCCACCCGCATCGGCCGACGCTGCTCCGGATACTGTACGGTACGCTTCCGTTTGAAAATGTGCCGTAGCGTTGTTTTGAGACCTTGCCAAATCGGCGGCCAGTAAAGCCTCTCGCCCGCCGTCAACTCCGGCTCTTCCACCTGCAAAATATCTTCGTCCTTGATCATACCCGACGCTCCTCAGGATAATCATTAGTCCGTTTTCGCGCTTCAACGACCGACGACAGGCCCGCCTGGCGACCGGTGATCTCCGTCTTGAATACCCGCTGCCAATATCGCACAACCACTAAAATCACGATGTTCCCTAAAGGCGCCCAAATGGACACCGGCCGACCAAAATAAACCAATAGGATCGCCCAGCCCAACAAGGCCAACGCCAGCGGAAGCAATCCCTGCCACGCCAACCGCATCAATTGATCAAACCGGAACCGCGGCAACGTCCAACGCACCCACATAAAGAAAAACGCAATCAAAAATATCTTTCCGAACATTACCCCAAAACGGCACCATGCGGCAGTAATGCTCGTGTCGTGATTCAACCATTGAATCCATCCCCAACCTAACCGATCACTGAAAGGAAATAATTCCCAACCACCGAAAAATAAAACCGCCAGAAAAGCACCACCCACGATGATGTGCACATATTCACCCAGATAATACAACGCCATCTTCATGGAACTGTATTCCGTCATATATCCACTGACTAATTCTTGCTCCGCCTCCGGCAAATCAAAGGGAGCACGATTGGCTTCCGCAAAAACAGCCACCAACATCACCATGAAAACCGCCGGGTGAAGCAATACATTCCATACCCCACCTTCAGGATTCATCTGCGAAAATACGATATTCTCCAAACGCAAATCACCGGTAGTTAAAACCACGATCAAAACCGCGATCCCCAATGGAATTTCATAACTGAGCATCTGCGCCGCCGAACGCATCCCGCCGAAAAATGAATACTTGTTATTGCTGGCCCATCCCCCTAACACCACACCGTAAACACCCAACGATCCCACACCAAGAATGTACAACAGGCCGATATCCACACTCGCTACCTGAACGTTCACCAACTCCGGCCCGCCTATATCAACTTGCCCCGCCCAGGGAATCACCGCGAACAAAACCAACGCGGCCGTAAATGAGATGGCTGGAGCTAAAATAAACAACGGCCGATCCACGTTGGCCGGTATGATATCTTCCTTCATAAAAAACTTGATCCCGTCCGCGATCGGTTGCAGAATACCTCGCGGCCCCGCCCGATTAGGCCCGATCCGATCCTGCATATACGCAGCGATCTTACGCTCCAACAAAATTCCGTAAGCCACGCAGAACATAATGAAACCAATGAGCATCCCCATCAGCAACAGACTAAAACCAAATTGCGTCTGAAAAAACGAAACCATGTTTAATCTTCAACCAAAATGTTACAAATCACACAAACTATACTATCGCGACATAATTCATCTCTTTACGACTTAGTGCTGGTGCCTGGGCTTGGGCGGCGGAACCCAAGGCTTGCCAAAAACAGAAACCTTTTCCGCCATCATCGCCCGCACCTTGCCCGCATTGTACAAACCCTTATAGCCGGCCAAGGCATATAAATACTGCCCGTCCTGCACTGCGCCCTCCGGCGGCGAAACCGCGCGCTTGTAAGGCTGCAAAGTGCCAGCATGATTCATGAAACTGCCTTCCCGTTCCACCCACGCACAAAAAGGCAAAACCACGTCCGCTTTTTCACTCAACGCGCCGGCAAACGTATCCTGCACCACCGCCAAAACTGTCTTGTCCACCGCTGATAACAAGGTATCGCTTGCCCAGTCACCCTGTGGATAGCCGCCGGCAACCCATAAGCCTTTGATCGCTCCCCGGCTAACTTGCCCCCAGAGTTCTTCCTTTGACAGCACCTGACCACCAAAAGCCTCTAATACTGTCTCAATCCCTCGTCGATTTGGATTTTTTTCCGCCCTGATAACGAACTTTTCTTCCCCTTGCGCACAGCCCACCGGGAAACGCTCATCCTCTCCCACCGCCTGCACGTCCCCCAAGGCTAAACGCGCCTGTGGATCAATTTGGCGAATCGCCTCCACCAACAACCACGCCTCTTCGCAGGCCATCTCCGGACTCAGCTGCACACCCAGCGCCCCCTCGCCATACTCCGTCACAACAGCTCTCAATCGATTGCGCAACATCTCCGGCAACAATTCCCAACGCGGGCAATCCTCCACACCTTCAGCTCGAACGACAGGTGTGGTAATGCGCCCTTCCTGCTCGACGAATTTCCACCCGAAACGCCCCTCATCGCAAATCCACCAGTCATTCACCCCCGGATTATATCGCGGGCAAAGCCGCCAGACCTTTCCTTTTTCCCTGTTATAATCGACGTGAATGGCGCAACCACTGCTGCAACCTCTGCAAATCGAATCCGTGCTCTCTAAAAACCACGCCCGCTGCTTATGCAAAAAATCTTTATCCAATAACGCCCCGACCGGACAAATATCCACCACGTTGCCCTGCAACTTGTTGTCCAACTGCTGGCCGGGAAATACATCAATCTCCGCTCGGCTCCCCCGATTCACTACACATAACTCTCCCGTGCCGGCGATCTCCTGGGCAAAACGAACGCACCGCGTGCATAACACGCACCGATCCATGTACAAAAGAGTATGCGGACCGATATTTTTCTTCGGATTCTTATGCTTGGGGTCGATGGCCCGCGAAGTGGCCGTGCCAAATTTAAGACTGTAATCCTGCAGATAACATTCCCCCGCCTGGTCACAAACCGGACAATCCAATGGATGATCGATCAGGTAATATTCCATTACCTGCGCTCTATTGTCCCGCACCTTCTGCGAATTGAATCGAACCTCCATCCCATCACGCACCATTACCTGGCAACTGGGCATCAGCTTCGGCGACCAAGTCATCTCCTTGGTTTCGGGATGCGGCATTTTGATTTCCATCAGACACAATCGGCAGCTGCCAACCACGTGCAAACCGGGATGATAACAATAATGAGGAATATCAAAACCGTTCTCCAGGGCCGCCTGTAAAACGGTAATCCCTTCACGAGTCTGGTATGCCTGACCATCAATAATAATCGTTACCATAACCAAGGCCTTTGCCACAATATGCCGCGCCTGTCCTACTACCTCGATTGCGAGGTCCGCTCCGGTTCCAACGGGGTTTCATACAACGCCGGATTCTTTGACTTCAAATATCGTTCCACCGCTCCCGGCTCCTGCCGACGAATATACGCCTCGAACTCCCCCCGAAACTTCTCCACAATAGTGCGGATCGGATAAGCCGCTCCATCCGGCAACCCGCAAATGCTTTTACCCGGCATCATCCCCATGCTGTGCGACAACTCGATAAGCATATCCAGATCCACCATTCGACCGGCCCCGTCCGCCAGACGCTGGGCGATCCGCTGGATCCAGCTCGTCCCCTGCCGACACTGCGTACACTGTCCGCACGATTCATGCGCGTAAAACCGCGCCACATTCAACAAAACCTCACGCATATCCGCATCTTCATTAATCACCATCAAACCTGCCGTCCCCAAACCCAACAACCCGTAATTGCCGGGATCCCTAAAATCCAGTTTGCAATCCAGCTCGTCAGCCGACAGAATGCCCACTGAAAGCCCACCGGGTATCACCGCCTTTACTTTCTTATCCCCACGCATACCCTGCCCGAAATCGTCCCCGAATATCACCTCCCGCACGGTTAAACCTAATGGCCCCTCGTAACAACCAGGCCGATTCACCGGACCGGAAACGGTATATAACTTCGGTCCCGCTCCGTTCTCTGTGCCGATAGAAGCAAACCATTCCGGACCATGCTTGATGATGTGCGGTAGGCATACAAGCGTCTCTACATTGTCCACCACCGTCGGCTTGCCGAATGCCCCACTTATCGTCGGAAACGGAGGCTTGATCCGCGGCCAACCTCGTTTGCCTTCCAGCGACTCGATCAAGCCGGTCTCCTCCCCGCAAATATACGCACCGGCCCCGCGGTGAATATAACAATCCAGCGAATAACCGCTGCCTAAAATGTTCTCGCCGAAAAAGCCCGCCGCATACGCCTCATCCAATGCCTTCTGCAAAATGTGAAACGGCTCGTGATATTCCACGCGCATGTAAATGTATGCCTTTGAAGACCGTGTGGCGTAACCGGCAATGAGAATACTCTCTAACAGCTGGTGTGGATCATTCTCCGTGACGTAACGATTGTTAAAGGTACCCGGCTCCGCCTCGTCAAAATTGATACAAAAAATCGTGTCTTCCCGGTCAGCCGGCAAAAAAGACCACTTAACACCCGTGGGAAATCCCGCACCACCTC
>CAZMVS010000468.1:0-3006 GCA_964569525.1 uncultured Planctomycetales bacterium | reverse complement strand
GGGAATACCGTAACGATCGAGCATATTGGCCACTTTGGCCTCGCCGCGGGACCGGAAGGGCGTATTCACATGTATGCGTTCTTCCAAGTTGGCTGACTCGGCGCTGGGTATTCGTGGACCATTGCCTGCGTTGTGCTGGTGATTCATGCATGGCCGGCCTCCTGGTGTTTGCGCAGGGCCTGTTTGGCGATGCTGAGCAGTTTTTCTTCGGTGCGATCGATCAGGTTGAAGAGTTTGGTGTTGTGTTTCTGGAGCCTGGCGGCGTCGTCCAAGACACCGGCCAGGCGGCGGTAATCATGCGCTTCCATGTACTGCTGGGCCCGGCGGGTCAGCTCGCGGATCCTGCGTTCGTTTTCCGCGACAGCTTTGTCCAGACGTTCCAGCCTGCGATCGAGATTGAATTGCTTGTATGCATTGCGCATTTCCTTTGCGGCGGCTCTTTTGGCCTGTGGACTCAGCGATGAATAATGTTTTTCCAATTCGGCAATTCTGGCCACAGATCCCTTGCGGGCCAGGTGAAGTTTGGCACGCAGTCGGGCCAGGCGCTCGGTCAGCCAGCCCTCGGCCGGCAGGATCCGCTGGAGTTGCAGGATGATGTCCACTGCCTCGTCGCGATGCTGGCCCGGTTCCTTTTTAAGATCATGGGCCTCGCGCTTGAGTTGATGAAATCGTTTATCAAGATTCCGGGAAGTGCGGCGGCCCTGGTAAACCTCGGCAACGTCCTGCCAGGTGGAGAAAGGACTGTTTGATCCTGACGAGGTTTCGTAGGCAGGGCCGTTATGGCCGCGGCGGTGCAGGAGGAAAGCGAGGATACCGACGGTCAACGCGATGGTGATGATGACCTGTATGAGTTCGCGATCCACCGGCCAGTCAAGTCCGACGGTCCAGCCGAGCAGCAATGTAGCACCCAGGGCGATGGCCGCACCCGCCCATGAACCTCCGGCGCCTTTGATGGATTGATAGATCACCCCGCCCAGGATGAGCACCGCAAAGCCGACAGCGACAGGACCAAGATCGCGGATCGATAACCCATGATCGTATTCCCACCAGACCAGGCCGATGGAAAGTGCGGCGCCGATGGCGGCTGACATGACCACCGCCGGCCGTTGTTGCTCGAAGCGCCGACTCAACACGGCATAAGTAATGGAAGTAAAGAAAGCGAAGGCCAACACAAAATCCGGTAATACGGTGTCGAACAGATCAAGATAATTCCCGTACGGGAAGGGGTTTGTGAGGCTCATAAGTCGTTATGGGAGCGGGTTCTATATAAATATTGCGCTAAGGTATCAATTCATATGGCGGCAAAAAAGAAAAAAAGCTGGGATTTAGGGGAGTTTGCTGTATAATTGCCTTCACATGTGAATTTGGTCGAAGAAGCGGGACGGACAGTCAATTCCACAATTCCTACTCTTTGCAGGCCCCATTTCGCTGGGATCGTGTCTTGTCCGTTCTTTAATAAGCATTTTGTAATGCCACAATATGACAGTTACGAAAAACAATTGTCTGATATGTGAGTAGAAAAGAATCATAGGAGTTCTTTATGCTCGTTAAGAATGTTCTTTTAAGTTCACTACTCTCGCTTTTTATTATAGAAACCATTTTTGGACAAACAGATTATTATTGGTCATTTGATCAGCCACCGAATGCAGGGTTATGGTCACATCAGAACATAGAAGTTGCTCCAAACGGCGATGCATTCTTGGGGCGATTTGGTAATCACGCAGTTAATCTCTATATAGAAGGAATTAGTGAACACTCAAGACTGATAATACAGTATGACCTTTATATCATCCATTCTTGGGATGGAAATATTCAATTATATACAGGACCCGATTATTGGAGCTTCTCAATAGACGGCGCCCAAGTGATTAACACAACATTCAGCAATAATCCTGAATATCCTGATGATCGCGATAGGCAAGCTTTTCCGGAAAATTACCCTGATGGTGATTATCCTGCAGGGACAGGAGCTTCTAGTGTAAATAGCCTTGGATACTTGTGGGGCAGTGACCCCATGGACGCAACTTATACTATAATTCATGATCTAGAACATGCCGGAGATACACTTGAGCTAACTTTTCAGGGTTCCAATCTTAGTAATTTAGATAATGAGTCTTGGGGACTCGATAACGTACTCGTTTTGCCATACGATTCTAATTCCTTAATCGTAGACACTCCTGGCTATGAGCTTTCCGGCAATCAGGGACCTTTTGATGCCGTCTATGTCATCAACGGAGGCAGCATCGTTGTTCCGCCAGCCGTCTGGAATTCTAACGTCCAGGAGTGGGACGGCGGCTACCTGATGCTGGATGCCGACACGATCTACGTCGACTCAAGCTCTTCAATTAGTGCCAATGCCAAAGGATTTAGCAGCGATCCTGCCGACCCCGATGGACATAGCGGCGGCGGCCCCGGACATGGTGGACAGGGTGGAAGTATGAACGGTTTGCAGAGCGGAGGTGGAGGCGCATTCGGTGGCCTCGGTGGAAGCCATTGGACAACAGCTCAGGCGGGAAGTCCGTACGGATCCGCAAGCCAGGATGACACGAACGTCGATACGCTGTTCGGCTCGGCTGGCGGCGATTACATATTCTCAACCGGCATTCCACCTACAATAGTTGGGGCAGCCTATGGTGGGCGCGGCGGTGGTTATATACGACTACGTGGCAACACCGTCACAATTACAGGAACCGTTTCAGCAAATGGGGGTTCGGGGATATCCGCACAAGAGTCAGTCGGCGATTTGCCGGATAATCTGGGTAGCGGTGGTGGCAGCGGTGGTCAGATTGTTCTGGATTCACCCGATCTAACTGTAACAGGAGATGTTGAAGCAAAAGGTGGAAATGGAAGTGATCCCAGCCATCTGTATAGCAGTGGCGGAGGTTCCGGCGGACGCATTAAGATACTTCGTCATCCCTGAAAAAGTATAAAGTTGCCTCCTTGGTCTGCCAATACCTGTAGGTCTGAGCCATTGGAGTGTGTTTTGCTTGCGCATTTTAACCGGCC
>CAZMVS010000467.1:0-4564 GCA_964569525.1 uncultured Planctomycetales bacterium | reverse complement strand
GGTTCCCCCACCGTTACCAAGGATGGGGTAACCGTGGCCAAGGAAATTGAATTGGACGACACCGACGAAAACATGGGCGCCCAGATGGTCAAAGAGGTGGCCAGCAAAACCTCCAATATCGCCGGTGACGGAACCACTACCGCGACCGTCTATGCCGAAGCCATCTTTGACGAAGGCTTGAAGAACGTCGCCGCCGGCGCCAACGCGATGGAACTCAAGCGGGGCATCGAAGCCGCCGTCAAATGCGTCATTGAAGAACAAAAGAAAATGGCTACTCCAATCAAGGGTAGTGACCAGATCGCACAGGTCGGTACTTGTGCCGCCAACCAGGACGAAGAGATCGGAAAACAGATCGCCAACGCAATGGAAAAGGTCGGCAAAGACGGTGTGATCACTGTTGAAGAAGGCAAGGGCCTGGAAACCTACGTCGATCTGGTTGAGGGTATGCAGTTCGATAAAGGCTATCTCTCCCCTCATTTCATTAATGACACCGAAAATATGCAGGTTTCCTTGGAAAAGCCCTACGTGCTGATCCACGAAAAGAAGATCTCCGCCATTAAGGACATGATCCCCTTGCTCGAAAAAGTGGCCAAATCTGGTCGGCCCTTGCTGATCATCGCCGAGGATATCGAAGGCGAAGCCCTGGCCACGCTGGTGGTCAATAAGCTACGCGGCACCCTGCAGGTAGCTGCAGTTAAGGCTCCCGGCTTCGGCGACCGGCGCAAGGCCATGATGGAAGACATTGCCGTCCTCACCGGCGGTCGTGCTATCTTCGAGGACTTGGGCATCAATTTGGACTCCATTGAGCTGAAAGATCTCGGCCAAGCCAAGAAGATATCCATTGACAAGGATTCCACCACCATTATCGAAGGCGCCGGTTCCGCTGACGCTATCAAGGGTCGCATCCAACAGCTCAAGAATGAAATCGACGCTACCACCAGCGATTACGATCGTGAAAAACTGGAAGAGCGGTTGGCCAAGCTGGCCGGCGGTGTCGCCCAGATCAACGTTGGAGCCGCCACCGAGGTGGAAATGAAAGAACGCAAAGCCCTCGTCGAAGACGCTATGCACGCCTGCCGGGCTGCTGTCGAAGAAGGCATCCTGCCCGGCGGTGGAGTAGCCCCCTTGCGGTGCATCCCCGCCTTGGAAACGTTGGCCAAGAAGATGTCCGGTGATAAGCAAACCGGCGTGGATATCGTTCGCCGTGCGTTGATCGCTCCCATTAAGCAGATTGCCACCAATGCCGGCCTCGATGGCTCTATCGTTTGCCAGAAAGTCTTGGAAAACAAGGACAGCAATTATGGCTACAACGCCCTGGCCGACGAGTATGGCGATATGGTTAAGATGGGCGTTATCGTCCCCGCTAAGGTTGAGCGGGTTGCCCTGCAAAACGCCGCTTCAATCGCTGCTCTTTTGCTGACAACTGATGCTACCGTCAGCGAAATTAAGGAAGAAAAGAAGGGCGGCGGTGCAGCCGGTGGCATGGGCGGCGGCATGCCTTATTAAAAACGTGTTCCCCCACCGGAGTGGAGAAAACAGGTTTTTTCGCCGCTCCGGAGTGAATAGAGCAGGCACCCGGCCGAGGATCACAATCCTTCGACCGGGTGTTTTTTCTTAACTTGTGACCATCGCCGGGGACTGGTACGATTTGTTGGACGGATTTTCGCCGAACGGACGATGATTCAGGAATCCCAACGGGAAAAAATTATAGGTGATCGATTTTTAAGTGGTCTGGCGGATGCCGTACTCTATAAGTAAACACAACTAATTTACAAAAAATCCGTTGGATGAGATGGCGGGTCGAATTTTGCCGCCAGTCCCGTGGATTCGCCTTGATCATAAATGCAATCTTGAACAGCTTGGCTGACGGCAGCATAGTTTGGAGAAGATGATGGGGCAGACTCATAAACACAATGTGGTGGGTGGGACAACCGCTAGTGTGTTTCGGCTTATTTGTGCCGGAACGATTTTCGCTGCCCTTTTATCCGCACTTATGCTGATCGGCTGTCGGGGAACAAGTTCGGAAGTAATCACCCAACTACCCCCGCCACCCGTTTTTATTTCGCCTCCAGCCCCTTCACCATCTGGGACCGTTTTGCCGGAGGTGTCCGAGCGTTCTATTCAGGAAACCGTTATTGTTATAGACCCGGGGCATGGCGGGAAAGATCCGGGAGCCCTCGGACGCGGCGGCCTGGATGAGAAAAAAATTGCTCTTTCCGTGGCCTTGGAGGTCGCCCGCCTCTTAAAGGCTCGCGGGGCGAAAGTCATTACCACCCGTGCTTCTGATCGCTTTATCAGCTTGGAAGAACGGGCGGCCATTGCCGAACGCTCTCACGCCGACCTCTCCGTTTCTGTCCATGCCGACTCCGCCCGTAATAAAAACGCATCCGGCGTCGGGGTGTTTATTTACACTGATGCGCATAAGCAAAGCCAATTGGCTGCTCATCGTATCATCCGCGCGGTGAAACGGGCCGGCCTGGAGTCCCGTGGTATTCACCGTCGCAATTTCCACGTGCTCCGTGAGCATTCGCGGCCGGCCGTCTTGATCGAGTGCGGCTTTCTTACCAATACCACCGACCGAAGACGTTTAAACAGTGCTTCCTACCGCAAAAAACTCGCCGCCGTCCTCGTCCAAGGCATCGTCGATCATCTTGGCAGGTGACCCTCGCAGCTTGCCTAACGTGAATATCCCATTGTTTAACGCCGTGAATTTATAAAAACGGTTTACGCGTCTCAAATCTCCAGCGACCACGGCTTACGGTATTCCTTGCTCACCAGCTTGTTCGCCTCGTCGTCACCAACCACCTGTTCCTTTTTACCGTCCCATTCAATCCGCCGACCAACTTTCCACGCAATATTCATGATATGCCCCGGATTACTGGCTTGGTGACCAAGTTCGATTGGCACCGGTGTCGGTTTGCGCGTGCGGATACACTCGAAGAAAGTGCGGAAGTGTTTTTGCGTCGCCTCATGCTGCGGCCGAGGCTTGATTACCTTGTCCTCAACCGGCTTCCCGTCACGGTGTGTCTCACCATAAATACAAATCCCCTGCCGCGTAACCGACATGGCTGCATGAGTACCATAAAAAATCTTGCCGTTATAATCGCCTTCAATCATTCGAGCGTTGGCTGTGCGGCAAGTGTAGGTCATCAAAAATCCATTTTTCGCCATCGGCCCAGGCCCGTATTCACACGCCCCCTGGAAGGTATCCGGCCATTGCAGGTTGTCATCGAGTGCATATCGTGCCCCAGCACCCCACGCATATTTTGGTGCCGTCACTCCCATGGCCCAGTGCACAATATCGTAATGATGCACCGCCCAATCCAACTGCCAACCCCCGCCGTAATCAAAAAACCAGTAATGACTATGCACCCGGTTCTGATTGTATGGCACCTTCGGCGCCGGCCCGAGCCAGAATTCCCAGTCCAACGTATTCGGCGGCTCACCGTTCGGCGGCGATCCCGGGCCGGGATAATAATTGTTCACGTCCCAAACCTCGACCTTGCTGATATCCCCCAGCTTGCCGCTGCGAATAATTTCCACCGCCTGCTGATAGTGATCCCAACTCCGCTGTTGCATGCCCATGTGCATGATACGTTTATATTTCTTCGCCGCCTTAATCGCCGCCCAGCCTTCGCTGATTCGCGTACCCACCGGCTTTTCGAGATAAACGTCTTTCCCGCTTTGACAGGCGTAAATCGCCGGCAACACGTGCCAATGTCCGTTCGTCGCAACAATCACCGCGTCAATCGAATCGTCATCGATCACCTTTCGGAAATCGCGATATTGTTTCGGTTTTTCATTCAACCATTTGTATTGACGATCGAGATGCAGTTCATTCACGTCACAGATAGCTACGATTTCCGCATCAGGTGCTTGGATGACATGCTTGGCCAGTTGCGGCCCACGTTTCCCGCAACCAATCAAACCAAGGCGTAACTTTTCATTGGCTCCTGATTTCGGCGCATCTTTCGCGAATGTTGATGTTGCTGCCAAACCCGCACCAGCCGCCGCTGTCTGCTGCATAAATCCCCGCCGGGTCACTCGCTGACTCATCGTTATTCCTCCTTAGGGCCAAGTTTGCGTTTATGATATAAGATAATAATGATAGGAGACAATCATACCAGGAATAGAATGCAAGCAAGCACTCGAGATATGCCGCTTGAATTGATATTTTCGAAAATGCTGATCGGATTTAAACCGAATAAACGGATTTACTACTTCTTCCCCTCCAGCCGCTTCTGCGCCGCAGCCATCTCCTCTGCGGTGGGGGCCTTCTGCGAATTCATCATGTCCACGAAACAGTCGAACAAATACGTCGCATCATGCGGCCCGGGACTCGCTTCCGGGTGATACTGCACGGAAAACACCGGCATCTCCCGATGTGTAAACCCCTCCAACGTCTCGTCATTCAAATTCTGATGCGTGGGCACGCCCCCCACTTTTTTCAGCGACTCCGTCTCCACCGCAAAACCGTGGTTTTGACTGGTAATTTCCACCTGCCGCCGATGTGCTAATTATCACCTCCCTGTGGGAAGGCTCCCCCAACGCCGTAAAAGAAGCC
>CAZMVS010000466.1:0-1782 GCA_964569525.1 uncultured Planctomycetales bacterium | reverse complement strand
TAAGCTCTCCAACCTGGTTTTCCAAAGACGTCCTCCAACCGAATATCAGCTCGCTTATGACCGGATCTGTCACAGGTCTATGTTAATATTTATTGAAAGCGCCATTTTCCGGCTTTCGGTTTACTCTTTGCACGGTTTGTGATACGCAAGGGCTTAAAATCGCTGGTAAAATCCTGGGGTGGCCGTGTAACGCGCTTGAATAGCTTGAGAAAGGAGCATCGGCAATGCGCGGGGAGCAGCTCGCCAGGCAGTGGCGTATTCTGCGGCAACAAATTTTCTTTCATTACCCAAAATTGCTTTGAGCTAAAATGGGTAAAAAAACAGACCGGGGGTGTTTTTCATGCAAAGGGCGATTGGGTTTGAT
Source organism: uncultured Planctomycetales bacterium (assembly GCA_964569525.1). Taxonomy (GTDB): domain Bacteria; phylum Planctomycetota; class Phycisphaerae; order UBA1845; family PWPN01; genus JAAYCU01. The sequence goes on along the minus strand of CAZMVS010000466.1, from coordinate 1,418 downwards.
TTGTCAAGAATAAAGATTTGAGCCCCAACAAGCAAACTGCAACTCGTGGCATGGATGGATGTGACAAATCCGGAGGAACATGGAAATTAACCAGGAAAACATAGACTTCCGAGTAGCTTCCGAGTTTGATTTAAACAGGGTTCTGAAATGAAGAAATCGGACGTCGATCAGTATCGCATTTTTATCAGCAGCGTTCAAAAGGAACTGGCCGCGGAACGACGCGCTGTCAAAGAATTTATTCTGCATGACCCTCTGCTCAGTCGCTTTATATTAGAAGTTTTCCTTTTTGAGGACATACCAGCCGGAGACCGAAAACCCGACGATATCTATTTGGGTGAAGTCGCGGCCTGTGACATTTATCTTGCCATTCTTGGAAATGAGTACGGGTGGAAAAACGAAAATGGCAAATCTCCGACGGAACTGGAGTTTGATCACGCCACCAAAACCCGTCGTGAGCGCCTGGTCTTTGTCAAGGGTGATGACGACCGTAAACGCGATCCTGATATGGCCGATTTGGTGCGTAAAGCGGGAAAGCAGCTTACCCGGCGCCGCTTTTCAGATATTCCCGGTCTGATCCGGGAGGTCTACACCAGCCTCGTGGCGTGTTTGGAGCAGCGCGGCGCGATTCGCTCAACGCCTTTTGACGGTAGCATCTGTGAGGGTGCAACATTACGTGACATTGACAATAGAGCCATTGCCGACTTTATCAAAACCTCGGAGGCCGCCGGCCGATTGAAACTTAAAGGGTCCCGAGCACCGAAATCGGTTCTCCAGAATTTCAATCTTCTGGGGAAGGGTTACCCTACGAATGCGGCCATGCTTTTGTTCGCAAAAGATCCTCGCAGATTCTTCCACAATATTCAGGTCCATTGCTTTCATTTTTATGGGACCGTGAAGCAAAAACCTATCGCATCCCAGCAGCCCTATGAGGGAAGGCTGGTTGAAGTCATCGATGAGGCCGTGGAGTTTGTTTTGGGCAAAATCGACCGACATGTTGGCACCCGTGCCGAAAGTGTTCAGGCGCCGGTTACCTTCGAAATCCCCCGCCCGGTCATTTTGGAGGCTATTGTCAATGCCGTTGCCCACCGGGATTACAGAAGCAACGGTTTTGTTCAGGTGATCGTATTTTCCGACCGCATGGAGGTATGGAATCCGGGCGAACTGCCGCCGGGACTGACACCGGATCTGTTGAGGGAGCCCCATGGGCCGATTCCGCGCAACCCTTTGATTGCCGAACTACTATACCGGATCAATTATGTGGAAAAAGCCGGCACCGGCACCACTGATATGATCGCCGATTGCCGTAACGCCGGATTGCCTGAGCCCGATTTCGAACAGCGAGGGCCATATTTTGTTGTGACCGTGTGGCGGGGTTGGCTGGCGGGGGGGGGGGTCCCCGGGGTTTACTTTAAAGAGAG
>CAZMVS010000465.1:0-11628 GCA_964569525.1 uncultured Planctomycetales bacterium | reverse complement strand
GTAGCGTTGGCCGTTGTATTCGAAGTATTGGTTGGCGGCTCCGGCAGAACCGAGCGCCCGATTGCGTAATCGTACGGTGGCGGCGCGCTTCCTCGGATCAAGTGGATTCTGTATGCCGATCAACCAGCCGCTATCATCTTCGCGAGGGGTACCAAGTCCGACAATGCTGCTTTGTCCGCCTGTCATCAAAGCGCTTTGGACGCCAAACTGTTCCTGCAATTGCTTGATCGCCTGGTCGATGGCGTACCCTTTGCCGATGCTGCCGAGGTTAATTTCCAGGCCTTCCACGTCGTATTGCACGGTTTTGTTTTCCTCATCGAATTGGACGTGGTTCATGCCGCAGCGGGCAAGGGCGTTTTGTATTTCATCCTCAGGCGGTACGCGTTTTGGTCCGTTGAAAAAACCCCAGGCCTTGATTAGTGCGCCGGTGGTTACATCGAATGCGCCTTGTGTTTCCCGATAGAGTTCGGCGGTGCGTTGGAGTAAATGATAGAGGCGTTGATCCACTCGAACGGGGCGGCGAGCGGCGTTGGTATTGAGGTAAGACAAAGCGCTATCGCCGCGGAAGGCGGAGAGCAGGTCTTCCATATCGTTAATAATATTGAGGGCGATTTCGCCGGCGGCCATTGTTTTCGGCGAGACGGGGGGAAGGTAAATACTGAATTCGCAGTTCATGGCCCGGCGGGAAAAGCACCAGTTGGCCATTCGTTGTTGCTGACTGCCCAGCAACGGGGTGGGGTCGGGCACCATTTCGCTCAACAACCCGCCCATGGAAGCCGCCAGTCCGCGGGGACTTAGTAATCCGCGTCGTGACCAGTTTATTTCGTTGGATAATTTCTCGCTCACTGTGAGTTTAGACCCATCAAATCCGCCAAGGTTGGCCGTGCTAAAGATTAGAAAATTTTCAATTATCTCCGCATTTTTCCCATGCAACGCAGACAGGAACCGAGACCTGTTTTATTGCATTTGATTTTCCCCATCACGTTCCTGCAAGTTTTTTATTGATTTTCATATTATCGCCAGGGCGTGTTTTTCATGCAAATAATGTTTTATTGGAGAAGTGAGGATGAAGTTGGTTGGTTGTTTTGGTTGGAGCGTAAATATTTTGGAGAGGGATGACTTTTCAGGCTAATCGCACGGGGCAGCCTCGGTTGACGTTCAGGAGGTGGGCGGCGTTGCCCTGGTTGACGGCAATTTCGAGCATTTGGGAGCTGCCGATCAGGGCCAGTGGTTGGCCGGGGGGCACATCGGCGTAGGTGCCGTGGATGGGGCCTACGTTATGTGGGCCGACGGAGACGGTGTAGTGTTTGCGGCTGTGAGCGCAAGCGGAGAGATCGACGGTGGAGATATTGGTGATCAGGTTGCCGAAGCCGTCGGCCAGGGCTACTTGACCGTCGATGGTGTAATCCTGGTTGATGGAGGGGCGGGGTAGTTCGAGGGTTTCGATATGATCGGTGACCGGGCCGAGGCGATCCAATGACATTCCCTTGGAAAGATGGGCGGCGACGGGGGCGAAGATGTCGCGGCCGTGAAAAGTGATGGAGGGGAGTCGAGCGAACAAGTTGTGATTTTCCACCACGCGGATTTCCTGCAGGTTGGCGTCGCGATGAAGCATGGTAATCAGGCCGTTGTCCGGTGCGAGTACGGTGCGATTGTTGTAGCGGGCGGCCAAGATTCGGCGGTGGGTACCCACGGTAGGATCGACCACGGCGACAAAGATGGTTTTTTCGGGGAAGTAGGGATAGGCCTGACGGAGGGAGAAGGCGGCCTGGTATAAATCCTGGGGATCGATTTCGTGGGTGATGTCCACGATGGAGGCCTTGGGGTCGATTTGCAGGATCATGCCTTTCATGGCGGCCACGTAATGATCCTTCAGGCCGAAATCAGTTAACAGGGCAATGACGGACATGTTTCACCGGGTATTTTTGTCATTAGAGCGACTTCAATTATCTTGTAGCGCTTTGCACCGGGCGATTTAAGATTTCTCCCCGGATAAATCGGGGTCGAAATGACACAAGGGCCGCAAATCGCTCCAATATTTATGAAAACGCTCTAGAAAACTAGATAATCAACACTTGTGAGCAAAATAGCCTTTTTGTTCTCTGGTAAACAGTATAACGCATAAATCGCCGGTGTTGGAAAGCGAAAAAATATTACCCGGCTCTGACAAACGTTATTCATTTGCAGGGGGCCGGGTATGTGTTTTGTTGATGATTTCTGACGCACGCAGTGTTTTCATGTAGCTTAAATGAGTCAACATGTGTATTTACAGAACAGTCATCATTTCGGCTGAACTTCGACGGTTACGATTTTGTAAGGATCGGCGGTGATGTGGACGGCGTTTTTTCCGTCCAGTTTAATTTCGTTTGCGCGCTGTTCATTCAAATTTGTATGCCAGGCGCCGGTGAGATCGGCTGGGAAAGTTATGCGGCTTTTCTGTATATCGCCGGTGGGATTGTAGAGACGGAGGATAACAGTGTCCCGGTCCTCGGCTTTTTTGAGAGTGGCAAAGCGGAGTTTGTTGTTTTCGATTTGAAGGAAGGAGGTCCGTTTGTCAGGCAGGTGGCCTTGGTTGGTGCGGGTCTGGATGAGGCGGAGGGGAACATTAAAGCGTTCCGCTTCCAGGGGGATATCCGCATCGTTCCACGTTCCGCCGTGGGGGCGAATAGCGTAATGGGCTTTGTGTTTTCCGAGGCATTGTCCGCCCTTTTGCGAGGGCCAACTTGAGCCGACGCGAGTTTCCGTGCAGACCCAGTTTCTGACGGAGCGGAGAAGGGACAGGGCGACAACTCTTTCCGGGGTGTTGGTCACCTCGTACTCGGTGAGGTCGGAATTGAGGAAAGCAATGCCCTGGGTGTTATCGCTGAGGTCCACGAAGTTATTCTGCGGCTGGGTGGCCATGTCCGGCCAGCAGGTTTGTTTGGTCGGGCCCTGGGGACGAATGGAGCGGTGGTCAACCATAAAGTGTCCGCCTGCGTCAACAAAGTCAGTGTCTTTCAGACCGGTGGGGAACATGGCCCGCAGATAATGATCTTCGCAATTATTTTCAAATTCGACGTGGACATCGACCTGGGGTTGGCCGGCCTTTAGGGTGACCGTGGTGCGAATGGGCAGGTCTTCCAGTTCGTCGCCGCGTCGTTGTTGTTCCTTGTTGCCGCGTTTGGGGATGCGCATGGTAATTTCGCTAACCAAGGTGGCTTGCAGCGGGCCGTCCTGTTCACTCCAGATACGGGCGGCGCATCCCTGGCTGGTGTGCACCTGGTCATACATGGGGCGATTGTTGATCCAATAGTCGCCATGTTCGCCGCGGTCTTCGAAATAGTTCAGGCCGGCGTAGGTGACGCCGCGCTGCTTGTCGAACAAGTCGAAGGTGCCGTTGGCGTTCATGGTGACACGAAGGTATTCGTTTTCCATGATGTTGGGGGCCTGTAACAGCGAGCCGGTGCGATCCTTGGGGCCGCCCCATTGAATGTCGGGAGCGTCTTCTTTTTTGCCCACGCGGAAGACTTTGTATCCGCCGGCGGGGATGGTGCCGGTGTCGAAGTACATCAGCTGCCGATCGGTTAGATAGGGGAAGGCCCGGGTATGCAATTCAGCGACGGCATAGCGAACGGATTCACGGCCGGTGCACTGGGTATCCATAGCTTTGCCTTCGTCGTCGAAGATGACGTAATCTTCGGGATCGACGGCCCAATCGGTGGGCTGACGATCGGGAGCGGGCATGTTGACCCAAGCCTGGGCGATTTCACGACGTGGATAAGGTAAGGGATTGAAGGCTACCAAAAGTACGTCATCTTTTTCGTAGCGTGACAGGTCCATGCGGCAGATCAGTTGTTGCATCATACGATTGCCGATGGCCTGGGACATTTCGATAACCTGTTCGAGGCGGTCGTAGGTGTCTTGGGCGGTTTTGTCCTGGGTGACGCCGTTGATTGAATCATGGGGATGAGCGGTGAGCAGGTAATCCCAAGCCATCTGAAGGAGTTTGCCCGGATATTCAATGCCGAGCATTTTGCCGATAACCGAAAGGGGTTCGGCGAAACGGATGAGCATGTTCTGGGCTTTTTTGTTTTGTTGGGTCAGGTAGAGGCGAGTAGTCAGGGCGTTGCCTGTGTTTTTGTTCGCGGGGCCGTCACGCAGTTCACCGAATACCGTTTTCATTTTGGAGCGGTCGATTTTCTCGCGCATGATCTCCACGAATTCGGGGAGGGTGGTTTGTACCCATTCTCGGTCTTCGGCCTGGTCGAGTTCGTTGAGTTTCTCGATCATTTCCGTAACGAGGGGTTGAGCGGCGGTATAGTCGCAGCCGTTCATCATCAGCCGATCGTTATCCATGACGCTTTCATCAGTGGTGGACCAAATGGTGTCGATAACCTCCTGGTTAAGGTATTCGGGATACCACTTGGCGGGTGGATCGAGGCGGAAGTGGTCCTGTTCCATTTGTTCGGTGTCGGCGCGGTGATAGGCGGTGCCGCCGTTTTCCCATTTGTACTGCCAGCCGGGGCCGAAGTGATCAACGCCGAAGAGGGCGGAGAGGTGGCAATAGAAATAGAAATTTTGTCGGCCCCATACTCCGAATCGGGTGGTCAACAGTTGTGAGCCGTCGGGGCTTTCCCAGATGAACTCGGACTGAGGGGCACGTTCTTTGTTGACGCGTTTGCCGATCAGGGCGACGTCCATGCCGAAGCCGGCGTAGATCTGGGCGAGTTGTGCGGTTTGTCCCCAGCCGAAGGGGGTGTAGCCGAGGTTGGTTACGCCGCCGTATTGTTTGCTGATGCGATGTCCCCAGACGAGGTTGCGGACCAGGGCTTCGCCGTCCACGGGGTATTCATCGGGGAGGGTGTACCACGGGCCGATGGCCAGCTTGCCGTCTTTGACGAGTTTTTCGATGCGCTCGCGATTTTGGGGGCGGAGTTCGAGGTAATCGGGGATGGGCGAGCATTGTCCGTCGAGCAAGAAGCCTTTGTAGTGGCCGCGTTCGAGGACTTCGAGGAGCTGGTCCATGAAGTCGATCAGCATGAAGCGGGTTTGCCAGATGGGGTATCGCCATTCGCGGTCCCAGTGGGTATGTGAAACGATGTGGCCGATACGTTTTTGTTTTTGTTCTGCCATTGGTGTCTGCTTTCCGTATTTTTTAGAGCGTATAGCTTTTACCCATTCCGAATTTACTGTTTGATCCAGACGGCCTGTTGGTCGTCCCATCGCCAATCGTTGCTTTTGATATTGACGTCGTTCATTTTGCGGGACTTGTCGTTGAGCAGGGCGGAGGTTTCGTTCCAGTTTTTCAATCCGCTTAAAGCGTCGAGTTCGGTAAGGTTACAGCCGCCGACGCAATTGGCGTAGCGGAGTGATTGCTCGATGGTTTCGCCGCGCAGGAAGGCGCTTAAGAAGCCGGCAATGGAAGAGTCGCCGGAGCCGGTAGCGCTGGCGATGGGATCGATGTGATAGGCGGGTGCCCAGAGTTCGCGGTTGGACCAGTTGTCGGGATCGGCGGGTTTGGCGCGTCCCATTTCGTTGAAGCGGGATTTATCGGCGGTTTTCATGTAGAAGCCGCGATGTCCGGACTTGAGGGCGACGAGTTTGCTGCCCATGTCGAGGAATTGGCCGGCCAATTCGGTGTAGTCGGAGACGTCGAAGAAGTCGATTAGTTCGGCGCCGTTATGTTTTTGTTTCATGTTCATGAAGCGATCCCGCTGCATCATGAAGACGGCCTCTTCGATGCTGGGCAGGAAGATGTCCACGTAGGGGAGCGTTTTTTTGACAATTTTGTCCCACGGTGCTTGGCCTGATTCGGAATTCGGATCGGGTAGGGACATATCAAGTGAGGTTGTGGCGCCGGCTTCCTTGGCTTTGCGGAAAACCTCGGCCAACTGTTCACCTTCGTTGGCGTAGAGGGCGGCCATCAGGGGTGGGTAGCCGAGATGGAAGAGCCGGGCCTGTTCGACGAGCTGGTAATCGACGTCTTCGCTGGTGAAGGTGTTATTTGTTCCGGGGTGGTGTAGGAAGATACGGTCGATGCCGGGCGGGGCAAGAGCGACGGTGTAGGAAGTATGTCCGCCTTTTTCAATTTTAAGGCCTTCAGCGGAGGCGACCTCATCGAGTTTTTCAGCGACGGCGGAACCGAAGGCGTCGTCGCCGACCTTGGTCATGAAGCGTACGTTCATACCGAGGATGTGCAGGCCTATGCCGGTATTGGAGACGGGTCCGCCGGTGGAGGTAGCCACGGGGTCCATGTTGACCAATTTGCCGGGGGTGAGTATTTCCCCGATGGTCTTGGCCCCGGTGTCGAGAAATTTGGGAATAATGTCGAAACAAATGTGGCCTGCTGCGGCGACGTCAAAGGTTTTGTCGGCCATCGGTTTTCATCTCCAATATTTTTTTGCGACTCGTGATTATTCTGAAAACGTCAATATTTTTCCAATGGTAATGGTGACTTATATAGCAGCGATTTGCTTTCAGGTCCAGAAGTTGAGGGGGCTGCTATGGGTCTATAAAAAAAGCGGCCCGCCAGGGTTTGACGGGCCGCTGGAGTTCGCGAGTTACTTGACCTGCAAGGTCACGATTTTCTTGGGTTTGAGGGTGAGGTTCACGGTTTTGCCCGACAGTTTGGCGGGGCCTTGTGAATTGCCCTCAAGGTCGATCAGTTCGGCGGAAGAGACGTCGCCGGTTAACTCGAGGGTTTCGGTGATTTCTTCCTCGAAGGGGTTGAACATACGCACGATTATTCCTTCCGTGTTTTCCCGCCGGTGAACCGCGGTGATGACCGCCTGTTGGGGCGGAATCGTTATGAAGCCGTGGGTCAGGGGCAGGATTTTGCCGGACTTATAGAATTTCAAGTCGCGCGGTTCGACCTGCACGGTTCGCGGAGCGGCGGCGAGTTGCTGACCCATGCGGCAGAGGTCTGCGCGGGGCAATTCGCCTTGCAGAGGAAGGATGGCGTAGTTGAACTCGTGGGTGCCTAGGATTTGGCCGCCTTCCTCGCCGTCGGTCAGGACGGTGCGTTTGAAGCCGCGGAGCAAAGTCAGGGCGATGGGGCGATTCGGTTTATCGCGTACCGCCGATTCGGGCAGGCCGGTGCTCAAGACCGCCAGGCCGCGCTTGGCGGGTGACTGATCGTAAACGGCAGTCCAGGTGTAGTTGGGATTGGTTTCCTCGTCGAGTTCCTGTTTCTTTTCGTAGCCTTCGGGCAGTTTGATATCTCGTTCCACCACGTCGAAGGGGGTGTCGGAGAAGTAGGTGTCCGCCTTGGTGCCGGTGGGCATGAGAACGCGCAGGCGATGGTCGCGGACATTGTTTTCGACCACGGACTTGATTTCCACTTTGCGGGCGTTGCGTCGCAAAGTGACGTAGTTGGTTATTCGTAAAGTGGCGGTTTCTTCGCTGCGGACCATGGTGTTGAAATCGAACTGTTTTGGTAGATCCATGGTGGTCACGATTTTAAGGGTGGCCTTGTTGATACCGTCGGCGACGCGGGCCACGTTGGCGGAGGCGGAACTGCTGGTGAAGATCTGGTCGTTGACGGCGACGCCGTGGCACCAGCCGTCACCGATGTCGGCCATATCTTCGAAGGTGAGCAGGTTTTCGTAATTTTCGCCGGTGTCCTTGTCCACCATCTTGAGGGTTCCGTTGGGCTGAACGGTGACCTGGAGATGTTCATTCTCCATGGTGTGATCGTCAGTCAGCATGGAATCAAGATAGCGAGTGGGGATGCCTTTTTTGACAGGCTTGCAAGTCAACGTGGTGTAGCCGAAGGCGGGAATTTTAGCGTTGACGGTGACGTCGATTTCGTGGCGACGTTCTTCGATGGGGATTTTGTGCCACGGGCGATAGTAGTGTTGGCGATTCCATCGTTGGTTGATCAACTGGTAGGGCAGCTCATTGTTTTGTGGGTCGTACAGTTTGAAGCTGACCTTGGGGTCGTAGGGGGACAGGCCGTCGTACCAAGTTTCTTCAATTTCGGCGGGGAAGGTGAGGGTGACGTCCACCGGGCCGTCGATTTCATTGCCGGTAGGATTGAAGATGACCACGGAGGAATTTTTTTCGCCGAGTTCGGGGTTGTCCACGTGGCGGGCGATGTAGCCCAAGGCGGTTTCCGATTGTTTTTCGGCGATCATACGGCACTGGTCGAAGCGGAATTCCATGTCCTTGTGGACCTGGTCGATGGAGCAGCCGCAAATTGAATCGTGGGGATGGTTTTTGATGAGCCACTTCCAGGCGGTGTGTAGGAAGCCGTGGGGGTAGTCAAAGCCCATCGGCTGGGCGAACGCGCTGAACGGTTCAGCCCAGAGGCAGAGTTCATTTTCGCACCGGGCGTTTTCCTGTTTGAGGTGGATGCGGCTGGAGACCACGTCTTGAACGACGATGCCGTGATCGTCCATGGGGCAGCCGGCTCGGAGTTCGCCCTTATCGTGATTTTTGATGTATTCGCGCTGTTCGCGGAGGTCTTCGGCGAAGCCTTCCATGTGGGAGAAGATGACTTCGACGTCGTCGTACACTTTGTTGATTTTTTCGATCAGTTCGGGGATCTGGTGTTCGATTTCCATGTGATCGACGCCGTCGAAGGCGATCATGGACGGGGTGGGGATACGGGCTTTCTGGTCTTCGAGATATCTATGGACGCCTTCCATGGACTCTTCGAGATCGAAGTTTTTCTCGAGGGTGAAGGCGTGGCGGACGAACTTGGACCAGGTGGCGTAGCCGGCGATGGGTCCGAAGCGATAGACGAGCAGTTCGCTACCGTCGGCGCCTTCCCAGCGGAACATGGCCCCGTGTTTTTCTTCGCTGCTGCCGCGGAAGAACTGGGCGTTATCGAGAGAGAAGTTGCGGAAGATCTGAGGCAGCTGGGAATTTTGACCGAACAGGTCGCAGCAGAAGCCGGCGCGCATGACCTTGCCGAACTTTTTGGAGATTTCCACGCCGGTTTGCAGGTTGCGGACCAGTGATTCGCCGCAGGGGATAAACAGATCAGGCAAGACGTACCAGGGGCCGATACGCAGGCGGCCTTCCTGGACGAGTTTGCGGATTTGTTCTTCGCGTTCGGGGCGTATTTCCAAATAATCTTCGAGCACGATGGTTTGGCCGTCGGCCTGGAAATAGCGGAAGCGGGGATCGCGTTCCATGGTGTCCAGCAGGTCGTCCATCATATTGACGAGGCGATAGCGGTAATCCTGAAAGGTTTGGTACCACTCGCGATCCCAGTGCGAACTGCATACGTAGTGAACGGTTCGTTTCTTGGTTGACAAGGTAGCTGCTCCTGTTTGATGATAATTCTTGACTGTCGGCGGTTGCATATCATGGCATACCGGCCGGATTTACTTCGCTTTATTTACCTGCATTGCGGGTTAATGTTGAGTCCACTGCCAGTCTGAGCAGAAGACGCGGTATTGAGTGTCGATTTTCCCCGTCCCGGCGTCACCGCGGTGGACCCAAATTCGGTAGGGTAATTGTAGCGGCGAATCTTTCGGGATTTCAAGCATACTTAAACCGGGGTAAGAGACGTTGAGGACGCCGTAAGCGCGGGTGACCCATTCGGGGGGGTAATCCGGGTGGTTGCGGGGGACGAGGATGGCGGCCCCGCTACGTTTTTGCCTGAATTTTCCGTTTTTGCCGGTAAATTTTCCGGTCCAGGTGACCCAGCGGGAGCGATGGTGGTTCTGGTCCGGTACTTCCATGACGTCGCCTTCAGACTGGAGGACCACGTCTTTGGCCTTGGCATAACGGAAGGTCAGGCCGCCGTAGCCCTTATTCAGAGCGGTTTGCCCGCCGATGCGGACGCCATCTTGGAGGGCCTGGAGGCCAAGGATGACATCGATAGCCCGGCCGTGGGGCGAGGTTTTGAACACCCGGCAAACAACGGTTTCTTTGACAAAGGGAATTTCTTTTTGTTCGCCTTTGTGGATCCAAGTGTGTTCGGCGAGGAAGCGGCTGAAGACGGGGCCGTCGCAGTGGCGGATTTCGCCGGATTTTAAATAGATTTTTTTCTGTTGTGGGGCCCACCAGCAGCCGGCGGCGTGGCCGTTGACTTCGTTGCGGACCCACGCCCAGAAGAGAGCCCGATGGTGGGGATGGTCCTTGGACCAGGTGTTGGAGATGATTTCTCCGTCCAGGCCGACGACCGGATGAATAAAGCTGGTCAGGGGATAGCGGCGGTCAGGTTCGGGTTGGCCATGCCAGTAGGAAATCACCGGTTGTTTGTTCGGTTGTGTAATATGCAGTTGCGGGCCTTCCATGCGGGACTGGTAAATGGAAGGGTATGTGCCAGTGGAGGCGTTGGATAGTTTTACAGTGATGGATTGGGCGGGCTTACCTTTTTGTGCTGGTAAAATAAACCATGCTTGCGCAGGCAGGCCACATATTTTGTTGGCGGGTTCGGCCTGAGCGGGGAGGGTAAGCGGTTGAGTGGCATTTTCGATGTTCACTTGGGCTTGGAGTGTGCCTTTGAAATTGGTGTCAGGTGGTAGGGGGACGGCGACCAAGCCGGGTAGTTCGGAAGGCCAATCAGCGGGAATTTTCCCTTGCACGGTACAAGTGTTTGGTGAATCCGCCATTGTGATGGTGGTGCATGTGCAGAGTAATCCGGCAATAACAATGGTGGGTAAAAAACTTTTGATGAGGGGAGCTATACTTTTTGAAATCATGTTTGGGCCTTTCAATTTTCCTGAATAAGTTTGTTTATCTTAGTCGATTGTGAGTTTTGTTCAATCAGGAGCAAAGCGGATTTTGCATTTGTAATACTTATTGATTTGGTGCCAAGAGGCGAAAATTGCTAAATTCGCGGGTGTTTCCCGGCCTTGTCGTCCCTATAATCGACTTATGAAATAGGCAGGAGCAGGGCGGCAGTAAAGGCATAATAAGAAAGATGCTAAAGCAATGGGGCCGGTTATTGAATATTTACAGGAGTGTTAATCATGGTAGAAGTTCAATCCACGATGATGGCGTTGGGGACGAAGGCTCCGGATTTTCGATTGGTTGATCCTGATGGCCGGGCTTATTCCTTGTCCGATTTTGACAAGGCCGATGGTTTACTGGTGGTGTTTATGTGTAATCATTGTCCTTTTGTGAAGCACGTTCGTCATGAGTTAGCCAGGTTGGCCAAGGAATACCAGGAGAAGGGCGTGGCGGTTATTGGTATCAATTCCAATGATGCATCGTTGTATCCTGATGACAGTTCGGAGAAGATGAAAGAAGAGATGGAGAACATTGGTTACACTTTTCCGTACTTGATCGATGCCGGCCAGGAGGTGGCCAAGGCTTATTCGGCTGCGTGCACCCCGGACTTCTTTTTGTTCGACAGTGATCGGCGGTTGGTTTATCGAGGGCAAATGGACAGCAGCCGGCCGGGCAATGACAAGCCGAACGACGGGAAGGATTTGCGTACGGCGCTGGATGCGTTGTTGGCCGGTGAATCCGTTTCAGCGGATCAGAAGCCCAGTGCGGGGTGTAATATCAAGTGGAAGCCGGGCAACGAGCCGGACTATTTTAAGAGTTGACTACATTCGATTTTCTTCGCGCGGGGAATATTTCAAATGATTTCACTCTTGTCCAAAACAGCATTCAGCAAACAGGGGGTAGGATAGAAGAGTCCCCGGTAATTGGGTACGATTTTGTTGTTTTGCAAAACCCCAAAAA
>CAZMVS010000464.1:0-8579 GCA_964569525.1 uncultured Planctomycetales bacterium | reverse complement strand
TGAAGATTTGGCAGTTTTAACCCTAACGCCCCGGCAAACTTGCCGGTAACTGGGGTTCGCGCTCAGCCGCCTCGGTTAATTTAAATATACAACAATTTGGCGGATAAGTGATATGATATTTATGAAAATGTAAACAAGAGTTGGTAAGTCCTAACCTTTTTTTGTTTTGACTAATTGTCCGATAACGGACATTTAAAATGGCGGTTCAAGATAATCGTTTTGTGATGTTTTCGTGTAATCCTGTTTATCTTCAGGTTGAGAATCGGCGGAAGCTTGATGAGCAGACGGAACCGATGCTGCAGCAGTTGAGCCGTTGTGTCGTTTGTCCGCGCGCCTGTGGCGTGGACAGGATGGCGGATGAAACAAGCTTTTGTCATACGGGGCGTTTTGCCCGGGTCAGTTCCGCTTTTGCTCATTTTGGAGAGGAGAGTTGCCTGGTTGGTCGGCGGGGAAGCGGGACGATTTTTTTTGCGCAATGTAATCTGCGTTGTGTATTTTGTCAGAATGCGGATATCAGCCAAGGGATTGACGGGGGGGAATGTACCGCGAGGGAGTTGGCGGACTTGATGCTGGCCTTGCAGCAGCGCGGCTGTCACAACATTAACCTGGTGACGCCGTCGCACGTGGTGCCGCAGATTTATGAAGCACTGTCTTTGGCGGTGGAAGACGGATTGCATTTGCCCATTGTGTATAACACCAGCGCTTATGATTCGCTGGAGACGATTCAGGCGATGGAAGGGGTCGTGGATATTTATATGCCTGACTTCAAACTTTGGTCTGCACAGGCATGTAAGCGTTATCTGAGGGCGGAGGATTATGCGGAGGCGGCCCGGGCGGCGATTGCGGAGATGCATCGGCAGGTGGGGGATTTGAAATGCACACCGGAGGGGGTCGCCTGTCGGGGGTTGCTGGTTCGGCACCTGGTGATGCCTGGTTTGCTGGAGGAAAGCCGGCATATCTTCCGCTGGTTGGCGAGGGACATTTCACCGGACACTTTTGTTAATATCATGGGCCAATATCGGCCGGCTAATAGGGTGGGGCGTTCGGTGAGGTCTGCTTCGACTGAAGTTGGCTTTGAGGAAATCAATCGATCGTGTACGGCTGGGGAGTTGCGGGATGCGTACAAGCTGGCTCGCCAGGCTGGTTTATGGCGATTTGATAGGTGATGTTTTTGCCAGCGGGATTTAAGAGCAGTCGGCTGTGGTTTCATTCACACTTTTGTTTGCTCTTTTTGGGTAGAGCCTCGATGATTGTTCGGCTTGACTTAGGAGGTTTTGCCTATTAACTTTCCCTGTTTACGATATGTTAACAATCCGTCGAATGGAGAGAGTCCATTGGGATACGATTGCGTAGTATGCGTCAAGCAGGTTCCGGACACGGCGAACGTGACCGGGGAGGCGATGAAAGAGGACGGGACCGTCAACCGGGCGGCACTTCCGGCCATTTTCAATCCGGAGGATCTCAATGCCTTGGAAGCGGCGTTGGAGGTGCGGAACCAGTACGGTGGTACGGTGACGGCGGTGACCATGGGGCCGCCCAATGCGTGCGAGGTCCTGCGGGAGTGTCTGTATCGCGGTGCGGACCGGGGGATCCTGGTTAGTGATCGCAAGGCCGCCGGCAGCGACACGCTGGCGACGAGTTACATACTCAATCAAGCAGTTCGCAAGCTTGGAAAATACGACCTGGTTTTTTGCGGGCGGCAGGCGATCGATGGGGATACCGCCCAGGTCGGTCCGCAGATGGCAGAGAAGTTGGGCATCCACCAAGCCACCTATTTTGAACGTTTCGAGGAGATGGACGGTAAGACGGTCCGTATTCGTCGCAACGTCGGCAATGGTTGGGAGGTTCTGGAGATGCGCTTGCCGTTGTTGTTGACGGTTATGGAGACGGCGAACGAGCCGCGGCCGGCGTCGGCCCGCCAGGTGATGCGTTGTAAGCGGGCCCGGTCCGCCGACGAGGGGGCCAAGCAGGTGGCGGAGGAAATGCCTGATGCCTCAGACGAGGAAAAGGAAAAAGAGGCCGGCCGCCGAATCGAGGCGTTGCAAAGCCAGGGTTTACTTATCGAGCATTTTACCTTGGAGGATATTGAGGCGGACCTGCAATGGTGTGGTGTGAAAGGTTCGCCGACCAAGGTTCAACGGATTCAATCCATCGTGTTGACCAAGGAAGGATACACCGAGATTCCGCCCACGGAAGAAGGGGTGCGGGATATGGTCCATGAACTGATCGAGGACCGCACGCTCGGTTAGGAGAGTAGGGAGATGCCGGTTGGCTTGGGTCGGGAGCGGCCCATTGATCTGCCGGGGAGTGAAAAACGGATATGCTAGATCGGTCGGGACGGGCAACAGGCTGATTGTTTATAGGATAAGCGCATGATCGAACCGAATCGCAAGGGTGAGGTTTGGGTATTTGCCGAGCAGGAAGACGGCAGCCTTAACGAGGTGTCCCTGGAGCTGTGTGCCAAGGGGCGCGAGCTGGCTGATCAGCTTGGCGTGCAGATGGGAGCGGTGCTGCCGGGGCTGAACGTTCGCGAATTGGCGTACAATCTGATTGCCCACGGGGCGGACAAGGTTTACCACGTCAGCGATCCGGAGTTGGAGCATTATCGTACTGCCACGTATGCCCGGGCCGTTTGTGAGTTAATCGAGAAGCACAAGCCGCAAATTGTGATTTACGGAGCGACGTCCCTGGGACGTGACCTTGCGCCGCGGGTGGCCTCGGCCATGAAAGCGGGGTTGACCGCGGACTGCACTGATTTGCAACTGGGGGATTATACCGAGCCGCGTTCCAAAGAAGTGCACAAGAATTTGCTTTTACAGGTTCGTCCCGCGTTCGGGGGCAACATTATCGCCACGATTATTAATTACGACCGCTGGCCGCAAATGGCGACGGTGCGTGAAGGCGTAATGCGCATGGACGAAGGCGATCCCAAACGCAGCGGGGACATTGTTGATGAGAAGGTTTCGTTTGATAATTTTGACTTGGCCGTCAAGCTGATTGAGCGTCACCGCCAGGAGCGTACGGTAAATTTGAAAGGGGCGCGGACCATTGTGGCCGGCGGCGGCGGAGTTGGAAGCAAGGAAGGTTTCCAGTTGATTTATGATTTAGCCGGCGCGGTTGGCGGGGTAGTTGGTGCTTCCCGGGCGGCGGTGGATGCCGGTTACGTGGGCAAAGAGTACCAGGTTGGGCAGACGGGGACGACGGTACGGCCGGCATTGTACATTGCCTGCGGGATTAGTGGTGCGATACAGCATCGAGCAGGGATGGAAGAGTCGGCCAAGATTGTGGCCATTAACAAAGACAAAGAGGCGCCAATTTTCAAGGTGGCCCATTACGGGATTGTCGGCGACCTGCAGAAGGTTATTCCCATGATGATCAAGGCGATCAAGGAACGGGCGTAAGCGACCATGCCAAATTTTTTCACAGATAACGAAGACATTCAGTTTCTTTTTGAGCATATGGACTTGGCGGGGATTGCCCAGGTTCAGGAAGACGATTTCACCCGTGATCGGGGAGAGGGCGGCGAGTGCGCTCCTTTGGATGCGGAAGACGCGGTGGATAATTACCGTCGGGTGTTGGAGATTGTTGGAGACGTGGCCGGCAACCACGTGGCCCCGCGTGCCGAGCAGGTGGATCGCGAGGGCCATACGTTGAACGAAGACGGGACGGTATCGCTTTGCGAGGGAGTACGCAAAAATCTCGAAGCGCTCGCCCAGGCTGACTTGATGGGCTTTACCCTGCCACGGGCGTACGGGGGGCTGAACTGTCCCACGCTGATTTACACGATGGCAAATGAAATTATAAGCCGGGCGGATGGTTCGCTGATGAATCTGTTCGGTTTGCAGGGGGTAGCGGAAACGATTTACGCTTTTGCGGATGATGAAATCAAAAACGAGTATCTTCCGCAGTTTGCCAAGGAAGGCAAGACCGGAGCGATGGCCTTGACCGAGCCGGACGCAGGCAGTGACCTGCAGTCGGTGAGTTTGAAGGCTTGGCAGGACGAGGATGGTCAATGGCGTTTGACGGGAGTGAAACGATTTATCACCAACGGTTGCGGGGACATTTTGTTAACTTTGGCCCGTAGTGAGCCGGAGATAAAAGACGGCCGTGGTTTGAGTTTGTTCGTGCACGGTCGGCATCCGCGATTGAAGGTTCGCCATCTCGAGCACAAGCTGGGTATTCACGGTTCGCCGACGTGTGAACTGGTTTACGATGACGTGCCCGCCAAGCTGGTTGGTGAGCGGCAGCGGGGGTTGATCAGTTACGTGATGAGCCTGATGAATGGTGCTCGGGTGGGTATTGCCGCCCAGTCACTGGGTATTGCCGAGGCAGCTTATCGAGTCGCTCGCGAATACGCCCACACTCGTAAGCAATTCGGGGTGTCGATCGAGAAGATGCCCGCGGTGAGTGAGTTGGTGGCGGATATGAAGGTGGATATCGAGGCCGCCCGGGTGTTGACTTACGAGACCAGTCGCATTTGTGACTTGGAGAATAACAACCTCCGGGTGATGGAGTTTAACCGACCCGAGGATAAGGACGAGCTGAAACAGCGGCGTAACCTTTCGCGCACCTTGAAGCGGCTGAACGGGATGTTGACTCCGATGAGCAAATATTTTGCTTCGGAGATGTCCGTGAAAGTGACCAACGACGCGCTGCAAGTTTTGGGCGGTTCGGGATACATGCAGGATTACCCGGTGGAGCAGTATTTGCGTGATGCCCGGATTACCACCATTTACGAGGGTACCAGCCAGTTGCAGATTGTGGCGGCGGTTCGGGGTGTGTGTTCCGGGGCGTTTGATAAATACGTCACTGAGTGCGAGGAACGCGAATATACAGATGAGCAGCTTAAACAGTTGAAGCAGAAGCTGGTCGAGGCCAAGGCGAAGGTTTTGGAAGCCATTGTTTTCATTAAGCAGCAGGGCGGTGACTACATGGATTTGCATGGTCGCCGACTGGTGGATGCCGCCGGCGTGGTGGTGATGGGTCACTTGCTTTTGCGTCAAGCGGAACATAGTGAGCGTAAGCGTCAAGTAGTAAAGCGATATCTGCGACTTAATTTGCCGGCGGCGTATAGTAAACTTGAGCTTGTTTTAAGTGGTGATCAGAGTGTACTTGAAAATTTTGAGGCGTTGGCTGGTCCGCCTACTCAGGCTTCTGGATAAAGCGTAGTATTGAAAAAGGGATGCGAGAGCGAGCCCACCTGTTTATTGGCAGGTGGGTTTTTTAATGGAGGTCAAATGGTAATCATTTCGGATTCCTGCTCCTGTAGTGGTTCCAGTTCTCCGTTGTAGAGGTAAGGTCGTACATCGAAGCCGTCAACGGCGGCAATGCTTAATTCGCGACACATGCGCAGATCCAGTTGTCTGCCGCGAATGCGAGTATTTTTCTGACAGAGCGGTCCACTGAGTAGCTTGACTGAGGGGCGGCAAGGGGCCTCGGGATGGTTGACAACCACGACCGCATTGGTGCCGTCGGAAAGCGTTATCACTGAGCCGACCATGAAGGGAGGGATCAGCCGGAGCATGGTTTCCACCACGACCGGATCGAACCAGCCGGCAAATTTTTCACTTTTAATGGCGTGGATGGCCTGGATGGTGGGGACGATTTCGCCATTGGGGCAAAGCAGGTGATCGAAGGCATCGACCACGGCGACGATGCGGCTGAAAATATGAATATTGTTACCCTGGAGAGGGGCGGGAGGCTGATCACCTTGGTGTTTTTGTCGTATGGGAAAGCCGGTGCCGTCATAACGTTGGTGATGGTTGAGCACGATGTTGGCGGCGACCACTGGGACGGTCTCGCGGACTTCTTCATAACCGGCTTGTACATGCATGCGGTATTCCGGCCAGTCGGCTTCTTGGTCGATGATGCTTTTGGCTTGCATTTCGTCGGTCATATTCAGTTTGCCTACGTCATGAAGCAAAGCGCCTAAGCCCAACTGGGCGGTATTTTCGGCGACTCCCGGCGGGAGAGTGCTTCGTTCATGGCGAAGGTAACCTGACATGTGCGCTCCGATGAGTAGCGACAAGTAACAGCAGTTGGCCAGATGCCCGGACAGTAAGGGACCGCAGCCTGACAGTTGGTGGGTGATGACTTCATGGTCGGGGTCGGTAACAATTTCCATGAGCATTTGGCGGACGGCCCGCTTGTATTGTCGCAGATTGACTTTGACGGCAACCCGTTTTTCCATTTTGTCCACGGAACCATTGAGGACTTGGAACAAGGCCATGTGGCCGCGATTGATCCGCTCGTTGGTTTTCCGGTCCACTTCTTCCAAACCAGGGAATTCCACCCAGACGTGGGTCAAGGCGAAATCATGCAGGCGGGTGATCATCTCGTCATTTAAGACGTACCCCTTGTTGAGCAGGATCATGTCCGTGCTGGCTGGATGATAAACGGGGTGGGCGAGGACCATTCCCGCTTTCAACGATGTTGTGGGTACCAATAACATGGTGCGATCCTTCCAACTATTGATCTCGATTCGCTTTTAATAGCGGGTCTTTTTTTAGCCGGCCTTCGTCGCGTCCACAGGGAAACATACGATATATTTTGGTTTCATGCAGATTTTTCTGGGGACTCCAGGCTGACTTTTCCGGTTATGTCGGAAGGGCGAGATCCAAAAGCAATGTCAGGCCGGGGCACGGCTGTGGTACAGGGTTTGTCTCGGTGGCTTAAAAAGAGATAGACCGATAATGTTTTCCGGGTGGGGGTGCTTCTTTTGGCGGGTATTCTGGGCGATGGAGAGTCAGTTGTTAGAAATATTCGAATTGTTGATGGGGCCATGACGATGTTGGAAATAGCCTTGGGTATTTCTAGAGAGGGGGAGTTGAGGCGGCTTTCTCGTGAATTAGTAAATATTACACTGATAATGCATATCCTCTCTTTTTGATGTTTTTGTTGATTGAGAAGCGAAGGAAAGGTCAATTTTGGTGAGGGGGGGGGCGTGTTGTGCCTGATTTTCGGCTGGAAAGATTTTTCCGGGAGGCACGAGGAATCATTTACAGTCTGGGCGTTGGTGGCTATACTTAACGATCTGTAAAAATGGTACGTTTTGGTTGGTTTTGAAGCGATACAGCGTTCAAAACTTTCGGAAAGGAACTCCCGAAATATGATCAAAGTTAAGTCGCGAGGTAACGAATCCCTCGATCAGATGCTCCGCCGTTTCAAAAAGATGTGCGAGAAGGAAGGGCTGACCAAGGAGATTAAGCGGACCAGTTATTACGAGAAGCCCAGCGAGCGGCGGCGTCGGCGGATTCGCAAGGCGATTAAGCGCGAGCAGAAAACCAGAGGGTGACCCCCGGGAAGCAGCCGGTTGCGGCAGGCGGTATTCTTTGCCCGGCCGCCGTCCTCCTTTGTTCACTCTTGGGCAAAAGTCTTGCCGAATCAGCTTTTGATTTTAGCATAAACCGCATCATGGCCGCGTTCCTTCAGGCGGTACAATCGGCCGAAAGGAGCGGGAAACGGTGGTTCCCCATTAAGAGCGGATTGTTCTTCAGGCGCGTTGGGCAATCCCCCAAAACTCGACAATTGTTTAATTTCAGTCAGTAAACCCATTGTATCCGACGAAACGGATTGCTTCTTTCCTCTTTCCGAATGCTCTGAAGGGAGAGGCGTGAAAGATGGAGTAAGAGCAGGAAGTTATCAATCCATTGTTCGGCATTGGACCAGGGTGGAATAAGAGTCGCGTAATTCAGGAGATCTAACACAATGACATGCTTGAAGTCTGGCAAAGTCCGGATGTTGGCTGGCTTAGTTCCGGGGCTGACGATGTTGTCGGCGAGTCCGGTCCTGGCCGCGGGAAGTGAACAGGCCTTGCGGCCGGAGGGTGGGATTCCTCTGCTTTGGTGGCTGGCGCCGATCATGGCGATCGTATCTCTCGTTTTCGCTTGGAGGTTTTATAAAGAAGTATTAGCTTCTGACGAGGGCGATCCGGAAATGATTAAGATTGCCAATCACGTCAAGGAAGGGGCGATGGCGTATATCCGCCGGCAATACACGTTGGTGGTTATGGTCTTCATTGTCTTGTCGCTCATTCTGGCTTGGATGGCTTTCGGACTTGGGGTGCAGAACAAGATTGTGCCCTTTGCCTTTTTGACGGGTGGTTTTTTTAGCGGTTTGTGCGGCTACTTGGGGATGAAAACGGCGACTATGGCCAGTAATCGCACGACGGCCGGTGCCCGCAAAGGCCTTAATGACGGTTTGCGGGTTGCGTTCCGTGCCGGGGCAGTGATGGGGCTGGTGGTGGTTGGTTTCGGCCTAATCGATATTACGGGCTGGTTTTTGGCCCTGTACTTTTTTGGGGGCGGTTTGAGTTTGACGACCATTACCGTGGTCATGCTGACTTTTGGGATGGGTGCTTCAACCCAGGCGCTGTTTGCCCGTGTGGGCGGTGGTATTTATACCAAGGCCGCTGACGTGGGAGCCGACCTGGTGGGTAAAGTCGAAGCGGGGATTCCTGAGGATGACCCGCGGAACCCGGCGGCCATTGCGGATAACGTTGGTGACAACGTGGGCGACGTGGCCGGCATGGGAGCGGACCTCTTCGAGTCCTACGCCAACTCCATTCTGGCCGCCGGTGT
>CAZMVS010000463.1:0-22214 GCA_964569525.1 uncultured Planctomycetales bacterium | reverse complement strand
CGGGCGATTTTTATGCGCGGGAGTGTGCTTGTTAAACCGTCGGTTATACGTAAAGTATATCCCTGCGTGGGTTGTTGCAGGAGAGTTCGCGCCGATATTTTCCTGCCGGATGTTTCGGCCGACTACCTCGCGGAGAGAATGATATACGTTTTATGTCCGATATGGTGAAACCCAAACTCGAGCAGTCATCCAGAAGGGATTCTGCTGCGCCGGTTGAGCGTGATAAGACGCAGGAGGACAAGGCATTGTTCAATCGTTGGACAATGGCGGGAGCGGTGGCGCTGGTGGTGCTATCCGGCTACTTGTGGTCGATTCAATCAGGGTTGTGGCTGGACGACCACATGCATTTTTATCATTTGAAGGAATTGGACTGGTCGTTTCAGTCGGCGGTGGATTCGGCGCGACTGGGGATCGTAGGGGAAGTGATCGATCTGTGGGGTCGGAGCGAGGCGGGTTTGGAGTTTTTTCGGCCGATCGCGTTCTGGATCATGAAGATCGAATACACGCTGGTTAACTGGCAGCCGATAGGGATGCATTTTTTCTGTTTGGTGCTGCATTTTGCGAACGCGATGCTGCTGGGTGCGCTGGCGATGCGTTTTTTTGGATCGCGGTTGTGGGCTACGGTGGCGGCATGTTTGTTCGCGCTGCATCCGGGGCATGTGAACACGGTGTACTGGATTGCCTGCCAGACGGAATTACTGGTAACGTTTTTTTTGTTGACAGGGACGCTGGCTTACGGGCGTTATGCCGGTTGGCAGGCAATGTCTTTTCTGCAGCGGTTGCGGGGAGTCAATTCAAGGGAAGGTCAAGGCGGCGGGTCGATTGGGGATGGGGGTTTTGAGGATAAGTCGGCGAATGGATCGCGTTTTCATTTTGTGTGGGGGCTGATTGCGTTGGGTTGTTACGCGGCGGCGATGGGTTGCCGGGAGAACGCGATTTTATTCCCGGCGGTCTGCTGGGCGGGAGATCGGTTGTTCGGTCAGCGGCGGCGAGGTTGGTTGCGGTGGGAATACGTGGTGATGCTGGCGGTGCTGGTGGGATATTTTGTCCTGCGTTATTTCATGCTGGGGGGATTTCCGCTGCCCCGCAAGCCTTATTACATGCCGATCAGTGATCCGCAGTTTCCACTTTTTGCGTTGGAGAAGATCAGTTTATACACATTGGCGTTGTTCAGTTTTTTGCCGCTGGTTCCGATCGGGGGGCGGATTTATCTGTCCGCCCGGCCGATGCTTTTTTACGGTGGGTTCGGTCTGTTGGGACTTATAGGGATTATTGTCTGGCTGGCGTATCGTCGGCCGCGAAGCATGCTTTGGCCGGTGGTTTGGTTAGGCTGTTTTCTGGCGCCGGTGCTGCCTGTTTTTGGTTCGCCACATCATTTGTATTTGCCTAGTGTGGGGGCGGTTATTTTATTTACGGCGGGATTGGCTTTAATCGGGGGATTGACGAATTTACGCTATGACCGACTGCGAAAGATTCAACAAGTTGCCAGCGGCATGGTTTTGTTTGTTCTGCTAATGGTTTGTCTGTTGATGACATGGTCGTTCGGATTCACTTTTAACCGTGGTATTCTTGCGGAGGGTTTACTTGTTCACGACGTGTTAAATCGCGGGCGGGAAATTCGTGAGGGGGATCACTTATTTTTTATCAATTTCCCGATGACCGCGTATTATGCGATCCCGGCAATCAAGGAGAAGACGGGGCTGGAGGATATCAAGGGACATGTGCTTGCTTTTGCCACGCAATTGCCACGAATGAAAGTCTGGAGCGAGATAGAAATTATGGATCGTTATCGTCTTCGGCTGCGAGCCCCCGAGAGCCAGCCTTACATGGAGGGGATTACAGGGAACGTATTGCTGGCGACGATGGGTTTTGAGGAAGTGCCCGAAGAAGGGGAACGAATCGATGCCGGTTTGTTTACGGTGATTCCCAAGGAGGTATGCGAGCGGGGGATTCGAGAGTTGGAATTTATTTTCGACAAGCCCTTGGATTCGCCGGAGTATCATTTTTACATCGGATCGCCTTATTTTATCGCCTATCCGCTGGGCATTTCAGTGGAAACGCAGGGGGTATGCAGCAAACCAGCGAGAGGCGAGAAAGAAATGGTACGTATCACTGTTGAGGGGGCGGGGGAAGGTAAAGAGTAATTCCCGCACGCCTTGTTGGTCAGCTTGGATGATTTGCACTTCGAAATCCTCAGTCGTAAAGGTTTCGCCGGATTGGAAGGGTTGCTCCCGTCGGGAGGCCTCAAGCATGGAACGTCCCTGCAGACCGGCGAAATAGGATTGTTCTTCCAACCAAATGCGTAATTTATTTTTCCCTACCTGCTGAACATGGGCATCAGTTGTTATAGCTGGAAACTCAGGTGAGAAGGTGAGCACATAGCCTTTCAGCGGGGACACGCCGGTGGTTTCTTCGATGCCGGGGAGACAGTTGAAGCCCAAGGGGCTGAGGTTGATGAAAAACAAACGGTCGCCGGTTTTGAAGTGGCCGTCGAGTTGAACCGCTTCTTTCACGGGCAGTTGGCTGGAGGCGTGGAGGCCGAACAGTGTCTCGCGATAAAAAATACAGGTAGCGGTAAGTGCCACAACAAACGCGGTAGCGATAGCAAAAACTGCACCCTTGATAAGTCGGGTAGATCGGTGGGGAACGGTTTGGAACCTATGGGCAAGTCCTTTAAGCAGTATGATCAAAGCGATCATTCCAAAAGCAGAAGCGGCGAACAGATGATGGGCGGAAGCGAATACAGGGAGTACGGGAAGAAAGCTTAATACGGCCAGGCCGATGAAAAAGACAGCCCGACGCCGGTGGCAAGGATCGATCAAGCGAAGCAGGCTGCTCCAAGCCAAGAGCAGCATGAAGAATGTACCATAGAAAAAGGCGGGATTGGCAGTGATAGCATCCAGGCCGGCAAAGCCGACAATGGGGAAGAAGGCGAACAGGCCGAGGAGGTAATACACGAATTTATTGGCGACGAAGGGGATGAAACCGGGTTCGGTTATTGGGTATCCATAAGGTCGCTGAGGAATGGAAGCGGCGCCCAGAAAATGGTAGCGAAGCAGCAGAAATATTATGACCAAGACGGCAATGGCAGCATAGGCAAACCAGTTGGAGCGGAGTTTCCGGGGGCTCAGCAGGAAATCGCCCCAGAACAGCATAGGGGCAAGCATAACGGCACTTTCGCGGCAGCCGAGGGCGGCGGCGAAGCATAGCAGGGTCGCAAAGAGAAACCAATGGTTGCGTTTTGGCTGATCAACCTGGGGTATTGGTTGAAGATTAGATTGAAACCAATAGGCGTATCGACCATAGCATACAAGTGCCAGCAGGATAAAGGCGGTAGCCATCTGTCCGTTTTGGCAAGCGATCCAACACACGGTGAGAACATTTGCGGGGTGGACTAGAAAAAGTACCCCGGCCGACAAGGCCCAAGGCAAGCCGCTGGTGGTTTTGCGGGCCAAAATGGTCACCAGGAAAGCGCAGAAAATTCCCCACACCAATGAGAAGCCGTGCATGACAGCCGGCTGCCACTGTCCGATGCTATATTCGGCACGCATGAAAGCAAAAGCCAAGGGACGGAAGAAACGAAGATCGGCATGCTTCTGCCACCACATAGTTCCCCGCCGGCGAGGCCCGCCAAGATGGGCGGCTTCGACGAGGGAGTTGAAGGACCAGTCGCCATCGCGCAGCTGGGCGCGGTGGTTGTAGTCGTCGAGCAGCAAGCCGAATCGGACGGACCGGCCTGAGAGAACAAGCGTCACCAGAATGAGAACAAGGAGGATCAGAGCGATTTTCTTCATACCATTCGCCTTACAGACCAAAATCCAAGGTGCACAAAGGTACCGGAGGGACTGGTGATCGACAAGTGGACGGGGACTGGCGAGGGATCCTGGGGTGGCAGCCGCGACTGAGACAGGGCAATCTGCAAGAAGGGTTGATTTCCTGTGGACCCTTATACAGACGAGAAAAATGAATTATAATTCCGCCATGGAAGAAACTATTGCCATCATTGATTTCGGAAGTCAGTATTCGCAGTTGATCGCCCGGCGGGTTCGGGAGAATCGCGTATTCAGCGTGATTTGCGGTCCGGACGTTTCGGCGGAGGAGCTTTCCCGGCTGAACCTGAAGGGGATGATTTTCACCGGTGGGCCGGCCAGCGTGTACCAAGAAGGGGCTCCGCGGTGCCGAAAGGAGCTGTTGGGGTTGGGCGTTCCCATTTTGGGCATCTGTTACGGGATGCAGATGTGCTGCCTCTTGATGGGGGCCAAGGTGGATGCTTCGCCGGCACGGGAGTATGGCCGGGTAAAGATGGAAACCCTGGACTCTAGCGGGTTGATGGAACATGTCAGTTCGCCGACCAACGTCTGGATGAGCCACGGGGACACGGTACAGACGCTGCCCGAGGATTTTATCGCTTTGGCCCGCACGAAAAACTGTCCGTACGCGGCGGTTCGTCACCGGGATCGGCAGGTTTATGGCGTGCAGTTTCACCCGGAGGTAACCCATACGCCCTGCGGCGGGCAGTTGCTGAGTAATTTCCTTTACAACATCTGCGGCTGCAGTGGAACTTGGGAGCTACGGAATTTCGTAGCGGAGACGATCGAGTCGGTCCGCAAGCAGGTCGGCGCTGATGAAAAGGTTATCTGCGGGTTGTCGGGCGGAGTGGACAGCAGCGTGACGGCAGCCCTTTTACACGAGGCGCTTGGCGATCGGCTGGTGTGCATTTTCGTGGACAACGGGGTATTGCGGAAAAACGAAGTGGAGTTGGTGGAGTCCACGTTTCGCGGGCATTTCAAAATCGACCTGCATACGGTGCGGGCGGGTGAGCGTTTCCTGGAGCGATTGAAAGGGATCACCGATCCGCAGGAGAAGCGGCGGCGGATCGGGCACGAGTTTATTGAAGTCTTCAAAGCGGAATCGAAGAAAATACCGAACGCCCATTACCTGGCCCAAGGGACGCTGTATCCCGACGTGATCGAATCGGGACAAGGGCTGGCAGGCCAAGCGGCAAATATTAAATTACATCACAACGTTGGCGGGTTGCCGGCGGAGTTAGGATTCAATTTGATCGAACCGCTGCGGGATTTGTTCAAGGACGAGGTTCGTTTGGCGGGTGAGCACCTGGGTTTGCCGAAGGAGATTGTGTGGCGGCATCCGTTCCCCGGGCCGGGGCTGGCGGTACGTATTATCGGGGAGGTGACGCCGGAACGGGTGCGGCTGTTGCAGGACGTGGATGAGATCGTCATCGAGGAGATTCGTGCGGCGGGCTGGTACAACAAGATCGCCCAGGCATTTGCGGTATTGCTGCCGGTGAGTTCGGTGGGCGTGATGGGGGATTACCGCAGTTACGAAGGGCAGCAGGTGGCGGCGATCCGTTTCGTGGAGACGACTGATTTTATGACCGCGGATTGGGTACACGTTGATTGGGAAGTGCTTGGGCGGATTTCATCGCGGATCATGAACGAGGTGGCTGGGGTAAACCGGGTGGTGTATGACGTGTCCAGCAAGCCGCCCAGTACGATCGAGTGGGAGTAAAGGCGAGGGCTTGTCGCGTATGGGATTGAAAGGTTTGAATAAATGAGTGAGGTGCCGACGGAACTGGATATACCCGTTCGGGTTCGCTATGCGGAGTGCGACCCGATGGGATTTCTGCATCACGCCAAGTATTTGGAATATTTCGAGATGGCCCGGACGGAATTGTTGCGGGTCAGCGGAGCCCGGTATCGCGACATGGAGGAGCGGGGATTTTTTTTCGTAGTGGCCAAGGTGGAGTGTCGATATAAGCGGCCGGTGCGATACGACGATGAATTGACTATCAAGGTGCGTATCAACCGAGTCAGCAGGGCGCGCATCGATCATGAATACCAGGTTTTGCGTGAGGGGATAGTGTTGTGCGAGGCGTCAACGACGCTGGCCTGTGTGGATCGTCAAGGCAAGCCGACGGCGATTCCCGAAGATATCGCGCCGAATATTCATTAAACAATTCGAGATAGAGATAGATCTTTTACGTGCAGGGTTACGATGGATGAAACCATTGGTGGATGGTGTGGTTGAGCATTTCCCAGCCGCCTTGAGCCATGCCCACAAATTCCAGCCAATAGCGATGGGGACGAATCATTGAGAACACCAGTAGGGACAGGGCTACCACGGATAAGCTATAGCCGATGATAAGGCGGTCGCCGAAAGCGGTTCGTCCGCTGCGCTGCATGATCCGCCAGTAGTTGCAGACGATCATGCAACCGAAGCCGCGTGGATCTTTACGATCAGCATGATCCTGATGGTGAACAGCCCGGGCGGAAAGGCAGCGGATCAGCCAGCCTTTGGGATACAACCTGTAAGCCAAGTCTCGATCTTCACCCAAAGCATAGCCTTCCAGATGCTCGTCAAAAAGATTTTCCAAAAGTACTTCGCGACGAAAGGCCATGTCAGCACCGACCATGTTACAAGTAAGTTCGAGGTCTTTTCGTTGAAAAAGGAATACCGGGGCAGGCGGCCTGGATAAATTTTTGGGTCGAAGAGCCCACCAGCCGGCCAATCGATACACCCAGTCGAAAACCTGTGTTCCAAGCGTACCGCGTTTGGGCTCGGTAAGGATTCCTTCCGCACCCAATATCGCGACGTGTTTATCGTCGGCGAAGATACGCATAATTTGGGCGAGGAAACCCGGTTCGAGGGTAACGTCATCGTCGAGGAACTGGACAATCGCTCCGCGAGCCCGTCGGGCGGCCAGGTTGCGGGAAGCGGGCAGGCCGGGCTTGTCTTTTTGAAAATAAACCCATTGGACATCTGCCTGCCGACAAGCAGTTTCCAGCGTCTGGCAATCCTTCTCGGAAAGGCAACCGTCGTCCACCACGATGATTTCCAGCGGCAGAGGATCTTGTTCCAACACGGAAAAGACACAGGTCTTTAAAGAAAGGGGGCGATCCCGGGTGCAAACAACCACTGAAAAAGCAGGCAATGCAGCTTCATGTTGTGCAACATGTGTTTTATCTTTATTGCTGAAAACGGGGCTGCTATTTAAGCAATTCATGATTGGTCATCTATGATTGACCGGCGGAAAACAAATCGCGTAGTTGGCTGAAACCGCCAGTGATAAATTCCCGTATTTTTTGTTTACCTGCCGCATCAAACATGATATTCGTGCTCCCGGCAATAAGCAAAATGATTCCAGCCACCGGGAGCAAAACATAAATTGGTGCGGTTAAAGCATAAGCGGCGGTAGTCAAAACGACCGCACCTACGTCAAAGGGTCGGCGTTCAAGGCGAATAAAAATCAAGGCTACCAATAAGGCAGCAGTCATACCTAGAACACCCGCCAAGATAGCGGCATACAAGGCCTGGGGCAAAGCCAAACGGGCAAGCACGAGATATTTCCCCGCGACGACGGAACAGGCTACGCCAATACCCCAAGGCACGAACAGATGGCGGGTTCGTTCGATCAGGTGAAAATGAATGGCCAAGAAAGACAATTGGCCTCCGAGTAAGAAAAAGAGGAGAAATTCGGGCAAAATTCCTGCTCCGCGTGCGTAGTTTTCGGGGAAAATATGCATTACCGGTCCTGCCGCTGCGGCAATGACGGCACAGGCAGTGAACAAAAGCAGGAAACAACCCTTATAAGCCAGCAACCATTGACGGTCGGCCTGTGCGGAACCGTCGGTTTCCCAAGTTTTAAAGATCTGAGTTTGCACGACGGTAACAATGGCCACTGCCAAGATTAAAACCGCCTGGGTGATCAAGCGTACGCCGGCAAAAACCCCGGTGATCTCGGGGCCATGAATTTTTTGCAGGTACCACATGGGAAAGAACTGCAGGGTTTGCCACATGACAGCGGCGCCGGCAGCCCACAGGCTGAAACGGAACATGCGTTCCAATACCGCACCGGAGCGAAAACCGTTCTGGCCGGCGGAAAGATCCACTTGTTGAGCAACGTCGGCACGGACGACTTTGTGTAAGGGCCGGGCGGCCAGTATGGTCACTACTAATAAAGCGGTCATGTAGCTGATCAGTACGGCCCCTGCGGTAGGCCAGCCTGCCACAGTCACCACAACAGCCAACAGAGTAAAACCGATGTTATTGAACAATTCCATCAGGCTGACTACGCGAAACATGCGCAGGCCTTTGAGCACGGAAAGTGTGAGGAAATAGACATTCAAAGCAAAAGTAGCCGCCGCCGCCAAGCGGGTCAGGGCAATATAAGAGGAAGGCTGGACCACAGGCGCTTCCTTCTGATCGAAGGTAGCAAAGAGAAATCTGCCCACGGGTTCGGCAGCCAAATAAACAGCCAGTGAACCGAGCAAGCCCAGAACCAATATCAACGGGACGATCCGGCTCAGAAAAGCACGTAAAGTCCCTCTGGTTTCATGCTGGGGCACGTAACGAACGACAGCTTCGTGCATACCCAAGCTGCAAAGGGGATTGAGGATGTTGATAACCAAGAGGGAAATCTGCAACAAGGCAAATTCGCTACGAGCCAACAGCCAAGCCAGAATCACACCGCGTAGCAAGCCGAGGAAACGGGCCGCGAAAGTCGCCGACAGGAACAGCCCGAGGGAACGGCTGATGTTTTCCGCCCGAAACAGAAAGGGTTGAGACTGATCATTTTTCTGGGAACTGGAAATCAACGGTAGGTTTCCGTGTCAGCAGTCGAAAGACGAGATCCCCTCGAAAAGCGTATGGTAGTCTTCAAGCTTGATTGACGCAAAGGTTGAGGACGAAGCAACCAATGCAAGGCAACAACGAGACCGCTGAAAGCGAAAAACAAGCTGTTGGTGAAGGGATAGACACTTGTTTCGCGAAACATACCATCGACCAGGTAAACAGCGAAAAGGATCCAATATAACACAAGGATATCACGGCTGACCGGCCCGATTGCAGTAGTGGGGAGGCGCTTATATAGCCGGTAACTGATACGAAATAAAATCACCAGCAGGACAACGAATAGCACCAGTCCAATGAGACCCGTTTCGGAAAGGAGGCTGAGGAAGTTGTTATGCTCCATGGCGGTGGAGGCGAATTCATAAGAGGGAGTATTCACATCGGTGGCATAACTTGGGGCCACGTCACGGAAATGCCCGAAGCCGACGCCCAGAAACGGGTTCTGGAAGAAAATTTTCAGAGAGATCAGGGCCAAACCCAATCGCATGTAAATCGGTTCCATATCGGTCCAGCCACCCTCGCTACGCTGTTCGGAGAGGAAGCTTTCCATGTTGGCATAGAAGACTAGAACAGCGGCGGCAACCAAGACGCAAATTCCCGCCACTCGGCTCCAGTGCCTGCGGGTGTAGAGCATCCAGATTATGGTAGCAACGATCATGCCCAGCCAAACACTGCGGGTATGGGTCCAGAAAATCACCGGCAAAATGGCAAGGCAAACCAGGTAGATGGCTGGTCGCCACAGGTTGCTCATTTTACGAGTCAAAACGAGGTTACTAAAGAAGCAGAAAGTTAAGGCAACGCCCATGGTAGGACTGACCAGAAACGGTCCGCGGGCTCGTCCCCAGTGAATACCAACACTGGGATCGGCAATATATTTTGGAAAGACCGGTGCCCAGACATCAAAATGTTCGCACCAGCCGATCACGGCCAGGTATGCTCCAACAAGGAAAAAGAAGATTAACACGTTCAGGATCTGCCGTTCGGAATGCAGGCTGTGGAAGACGAAAAAGAAGACCGCAAAAGCGAACCAGTAACCGCCGATCAACCGGTAATGGACGCTGGCCACAGCGATGGTTTCAAAGCCGCTGACCGCGGCGGAAATGGTAAAGTAGGCTAGTGTCAACACCATCAAAGGCACGACATGTTCGGACCGGCGGAGACGAACCTTTCCCAATATCCACATGGTCACCCAGAGCAAAGCCAATACGACGATCAGCAACCGGGGAATGGTCAGATTGAAAAAGAAGGGGATTTTCAGTCGCCAGAATTCTTCGTGGAGAAAAATAACGGTCAAAAACCAGATCAGGGTAGCGGTTAACAGGTCGCCGAGTACAGCCCACAGAGAGAAAAGGGCCAGTCCGCCGGCAGCCAGTAGCAAGACGGGGACGTTATTGGCGGGGACTAAAATAATGGCCGCAACCAGTAAACCAGTGGCGGCGAGAGCAAAAATGCTAAGCCTTTGTTCGGCAGCGAGCAGCATGAAAAGGTTCCGGAATTTCCACGATCAGCAAGGGAAGATGAAAAGGTTCGCGTTACACCAATATTTATGCACGATCAGCAAATGTTAAAGCCGACGATATAAAAATCCGGGGATGGGGAACCGGCGTTGGTTCAGAACCAATCCAAGGATTTTACCATGAGCCAATTCGGTACGCTTTTTAGCTTCCGCCACTGATTCCCGCCGGGTAGTGCCGGCCTTGGTCACAATGAGTACCCCATCAGTATGCGGTATCAGGGCCTGGGCGGTAGCTTGTCGATTAATCGGCGGGGGATCGATCAACACGTGATCATGTTGTTCACCCAATTGCTGGAGCAGGTTTTGCAATTTCTCAGGTTTGAATGACGGTTCGGAGCCATTTTTTATTTCACCTGCAGGTAAAATGCTTAATCGGCCTTCCGAACAGCGAGCCAAGGCCTGCTGAAGGGGAAGATCACCCGCCAACACGTCAGCCGCCCCAAGTGTTCCCGGTCCGGCAGGCAGGCCGAATATCTGTCCTATTTTTGCCCTACGAAAATTTAGATCCACTAGGGCAATCTTCATACCTCGCTCGGCAGAACTCCCCGCCAGAGCCAAGGCGGCCGCCACCTGGGTGACTCCTTCCTTAGGCTCAGCGGCAGTGATTACCACTGAACGGGGCGCGGTTTGCTCAGCAGAGAAAAAGATGGTACCCCACAATTGTTCCACGGCGTCGCGCAGGCGTCGATGAATGACGGGCATCCCGATTGCGGTAGCCCCGGTCGCAGCATGATGCGACGCACTGGCTGATTCTTCACCAGAATCAGCAAAAGGCACTTCGCCGCGTGACGGATCGTTTTCAAAATCGTATTCGTTTTCTCGGTCCATATGGTCCTCACCTGACAAGTCGGCTGCCGCACTTGGGTAGTGAACCCACCACCGGTAAGCCGAGATAACGTTCGGATTCCTCAATCGAATTCAACGTATGGTCGAAATGGTCAGCCAGGAAAGCATACGCCACCGCCAACAACAAACCCACCACGGCAGCGATCAACGTGTACAACAATGGCTGTGGATAAGCGGGATGCCTGACGTCGGGCACCTGGGCATGCTCAATAATACTGATCGTAATGCCTTCGGCCTCCTGCTGCTGGTTGGCGACAGCGGAAGCCAAATCGGAAGCCGCCTCGGCATATTCCTTTCGGGCCAAGTCCATTTCATTTTGTAACTGTTGATAGCGAAACAGCTTTGCGGTAACCCCGTTCAACTGCTCCTGTTCCCGCCTCAACTTGCTTTGTATTTCTTCCTGGCGAGCGGTCAAGGTGGCAATTTCGATATCTAAAGCCCGGGCTTCGCCGGTCATTTCGCGGAGAATCTGGCGGCGGGTTTTAACAATTTCAGCTAATTTGTTTTGCACCGGGTCGGCGTCTTCCTGATACTCCACCCGCAAACGGTTCAAGGTAGTAATCAGAACGACTTCGCTGGTTTTTAGCTGGTTAATCACCACGTTGTTTTTCAAGGTTTCTTCGGGAATGATGGTGACCATTTCGGTCAAAACGGGATCATCTTCAGCCAACTCATCCACCCGAGTCATGCCCGGCACGATCAAATTTCCGTCTTTATCCTGCCGTTGTCCATTCTCCCATAATTTGGCAGGTAGTTGTTCGAGGATTTGCTTTTGCAACTGACGGGCTTCAGCCAATTCGCCTTCGCGGGCAATGATCTCCTCCTGCAGGCCGCGGACAATAATCTGCCGCCCCGCCTCGGTTCCCGAACGCCGCAGTTGTTCAAGGATAGCCAAATCAGAGGTTGTATCCAAGTCCTTGATAAACTTATCCAAAGCGGTCTCGGCTTCATCCAAACGTTCTTTTCTCAGGTTTATGGTCCGGACACGCATCATTTCAGCGGCGTTGTGGCTGATCTGGGACTGCAATTCGCGATAGCGATCCAAGTAATTTTTGGCCAGCAGCTCCGCAGCGTCACGGGCGTTGGTAATTGGTTCGGGTTGAGTTAACGTGAGTTCAAAAATTTCGGACAAAGCAATATCCTGTCCTCCGGCGGACTCCACTTCTATGCTTTTGGCAAATTTGCGTAAGTCCTCGCGAAATCCTGGTTCTTTACGCCGCTTTTCCACCATGCGGTCAATTTCCGTCAACACATTTTGGAACTTCGTCCATTTTTCGCCGACGGTGTTATTGCTTTTGTCCTTATCCTGTTGCCAGCGAGCCCTGGCTTCCCGCCATTCTTTAAGCAGGGCTGCCTCCGGGGGCAGCTGCAACAAAACCAGGGTACGAGCCAAGACCGGTTCAGAAGTCATCAATTTGCGTTGGGTTTTTACAAAAACCTGCAACGAACGGTCGCTGGATACCTCCCGAGCCACCGGGCTACGTGGGCGCGGTTCGCGCATCATAAAAGTGACCGAGGAGCTGTAGTATTTCTTGGCCTGGGTACAGGCATACCACGTTCCTCCGACAAGCAAGGCCACCATGATAACAATGATCCAGAATCGGGTGAAAATCACCCGGGCCAACTCGCGCAATGTACGAGACCCCAAGGTATCAGCCATTGTTTATTCCCATTGCCAGAGTTACTTCACTCTAAAAAATCGCCCGCTGATTTATTCGTCTCGCCGAATGCTATTACGGACCGAGACCCACGTTCACGGCGGGAAAGCCCCCGTTATCCGACCGCGTAACCTGTGTTTCACGATGTAAGTCATAACCGAAATTCAAGCCGGTATAGAATTGGTAGGGTAATACCCCCCGAATAATCCGCACGAACACCTGGTCAACCCAATCGCCGGCCTTAGCCAATTTCGTACTGGGTATGTAAACGATATCCCCGTCGGCCAAGAAGAAGTCGAAACGAAGGTTTGAAAAGTCCGGCACATCGCCGGCCTTGGCCTGTGGTGACTTGGTAACGAGGGAAGTCAAATCCACAATGGTCGCTTCCGGAACAGGCATACCCTTTCGGCGGATAACCATGACCTTATCCCGAGCCGCTCGAGGATTAGCACCTCCTGCCGCCGAAAGGATTTGTAGCAGGGTAGCAGGTGTTTTCAATTTGATCAGCCCCGGTCCGTTGACTTCGCCAAGCACAAAATATTTCTGTGGAGCCCAATCATTCATCTGCACAGTTACACTGATCTCGGGCAGATCCACCTGGGCGTAAGCGGTTTCCACGTCTTCTTTCAACTGTTGAACCGTTTTCCCATAGGCCAACACCTCTCCAATAAAAGGCAAGTCGATGGTGCCGTCCGGTTTGACGGGCATTAGCCGTGATTGGCCACGGGGAGCGGTAGTGATAGCCTTTTTTAACTCGTCGATCTTGAAGTTGGCCTGTTCAACGGTGACGGTCAACTCCGGCTCACGCAGATGCTCGGTATATTCTTCGATTAACAGCTCTTCCAGATCACCGGCAGTCAGCCCAACCTGTTCAACCACCACCGGACGAGTTTTCCATCGCTGCTGAACAGCGTCGTATTCGTAGCGTTCTCGGCGTCCGCCGGCATCCATGGCATCGACAATACAGGGATGCGAGAGACGTCCACTTTCATCGGTAGGGACAAGGGATTCCAGTGGTTTCATCTCACCGATCTGTGGATCATGCATCAGCCACTGGCCATCACCTGCGCGGGTAAGCCGACCGGCAAAATCTTTCCAGTATCCTTTTTTCTTGTCGCCCGGTATGTATCGTTGCCAGTTTTTATCTTCCTGCTGTCGAAAGTGGTAGGGGCTCAATCCCTGGGTGCCGCGTTCAACTACCTGGACCTCACCGATCAACCGCAGACGGATAGTCCCGTCGGACTGTACGCGCACATCCTGATCAAAGGATGGCATGAACGGGAAGCGAATATTGATCAAGTCCTGCACTTTGAGGCGGTAGCGTTCCATGGTCACGCCGGTTCGCACGTGATAAATCACTTCGATCACATCGCCGACGTTCAAGCGGTAATCGGGAAAAACGGTGCTGGTTGTCGGGTTATAGGTAGCAAAAGCGGGACTAATTTTCTGTTCCGGGGTGGCGGCCGCCGGCCGATTCACCGGCTGGAGAAAATCCCGCGGTTCAGCGCCAGGTCGATCTCTGTCGGGATTATGTGCACACCCCCAAGAGACCAAAAAGCACGCGGCTACCAGATATAACCTCATTCGTGAACGATCAAGGGATGATAAATGCATCCGGGTAACTCCGCTTCACGTGTTTTAAGCCAAGAACCGCATCTTTATATGTTGGATAATGACCGGCCATAACGATCCAGAGAGATCTCCCGTTTCTGGGCAAGTATTCCTGAGTAGCATCCAATCCCTCTTGGCGAAGATTCTGAACCATCCGCGAGGCACCATTTGCATTACTAAAGGCGGCAACCTGAATCGCGTAGTACGGATGATCCCAACTAACCATCCTGCGAGCATCTTCGGCCAATGGTCCGCTACCAAACTTGTGCAACAGCTCGTTGAACCTGGATCGTGCTTCTTTCCACTTACCGATCCGCTGGAGACAAAGGCCCGCGGAAAACAAAATCTTATTTTTAGGAGGGCGGTCAGGAAGACCAGGCAGAGCTTCAGCGTATAAATCAGATGCCTGCTTCCATTCGCCTTCCTTGTAGGCCAAGGCAGCCAGCGAGGCATTACTTCGCGCGGTCAAATCCTTCCGCTGACTTTTCCGAATCGCTTGTTTGAAATCATCGGCAGAATATTGGGGAATTCTCCCCTTTAATTGGCAAAGTCCGCGTAAATAATGAGCCTCTGCTATCTCGGGAGCCTGGTCATGTTGGTCAATAAGTTTATCTAATATGGCTGCAGCGGAATGGTAACGTCCCTGCGTGTAAAGTTCGGAAGCGCGTATCAATTCCTGTTTTTGGGCGGGTGGCAAACTGGCGCAGCCGGCGAGCATCGAAAAAAAGGTCAAGGCACCTACCGCCCCTCGACAGAGCAAATTATTGGGAAAAACTTGCACAAATCGCCCGGTTTTGGTCGCCTGAAATTGGATAGTGAACTTCACGAATAATGCCTCCCTGCAACGAAATGGAACTCATTAGACTAATATCGCAACTGATGATAGCATGGTTTTTATCGGAGATTTCATCGGTCTTCAAGCGCTTTGTATCACATGGCGACAAAGTAAGGTATTTATAATTGTAATGACTGCTTAATTTTACGGTATCCTGGTAAAGGTTTGAAAACGATATCCGCAAGGTGATGTTTTTTCGCCATCGGGGCTTTCAATGCCACGATGTGGATATCCACCAGTCGTTTCACCTGTCAATACAATGTAATATCATGTTGATCGAAATACTACTTGAACAAACTCGGCGTTCTCCTGAAGCCCTGGTCGGCAGGGATGAGGGGCGGGAGTTGAATTACGCCCGGTTCACAACGTTCGCCCGGGCCATTCGCCGGCTGGTGAATAAGGAAACGCATTGCCCGCGGGTGGGCATGATGCTGCCCGCATCGGTGGCGGGCCTGGGAACCCTGACCGGAATCTTGTGGGCGGGCAAAACCATCGTCCCCATAAATTTTCTTCTCCAGCCCCATGAGTTGAAAGCGGTAATTCACGATGCCGGAATTGACCTGATTATTACCACACGACATTTAATGAACCTTGCGGAACAGCTTTCGGTTCGCACGATTTACCTGGAAAAGGCGGGACTTGGCCGACGATTTCTGTGGGAAAAACTCAGCCGCATACCAGAGCCGCCGCCTGTGTCCATGGAGGATACCGCTGCGGTGGTTTACACCTCGGGCACTTTCGGCCAACCCAAAGGGGTATGCTTGAGTTACAGCAACTTTATTTCCAACGCCCGGGCAGCTATCGAGCATTTACGAATTACATCAGACAACCATCTGTTGGGTATTCTTCCTCCCTTTCATGTTTTTGGGCTGACCGTGCTATGCTTCATTCCCTTTTTGCTCGGGGCACCAGTAACGTTCCTTCCTCGTTTTTCACCACAGGCGGCATACCGGGCAGTGGCCAGTGGAGATATTACCATCATGATGGGTGTTCCCAGCATGTATGCCTCTATTGCTCGTTTGAAAGAGCTTCGCAGTGAACACTTCGATAATTTGAAACTCGCCATCAGCGGAGGGGAGCCCCTGCCTCGTTCGGTTTATGAATTGTTTTATGAGCGAACGGGAATACGCTTGCTGGAAGGTTACGGGCTGACAGAAACTTCCCCCGTTATTTCCGCGGATCGGCCATGGGATCATCGCCCGGGAACGGTCGGGCCACCGCTGCCGGAGGTGGAAATCCAGGTTCGTGATGACGAGGGGCGAAAGCTGAAACCGAAACAAGATGGTGAATTGTTTGTTCGCGGCCCGTTGGTAATGCAAGGGTATTACAACCGGCCGGAAGAGACGGCGGCGGTAATCGACAAAGAGGGCTGGTTTCGTACCGGGGATTTGGTCCGCGTGGACACCGACGACTATATCACCATTACGGGTCGGGTCAAAGAATTGATAATCGTGGGTGGGGAAAATGTCTATCCTCGAGAAGTGGAGAACGTGCTGGAACAACATCCCGCGTTGGCAGAATCGGCGGTGGTCGGCCAACCGGATTCTCGACGAGGGGAGATAGTAGTCGCTTATGCGACGCTGCATGAGGGGGCCAGCGTTACACCGGAGGAGCTGCGGCAATTTTGCCACAAGCATTTAGCGGGATTTAAAGTGCCCCGCCAGATACACATACTGCCGGAACTGCCGCGGGGTTCAACCGGCAAGATTCTTAAACGTCAATTGGTCGGCTAAATCGCTGGAACAATACTTGGTAAGTTTCTTATTTACTCGATTCGAAACATCCGGCTGAAGTAGCAGGTGCCTGCCTGTTGATGGAAGGGATTTTCGGACGCTGGCAAAAGACAGGCATTGGCGAGGGAAGGGTCGTCGGCTTTCAAATTGTCCGCCTGCTGCGGTATAATGAAGAGTGATCGTCATGCTGGAAAAGGTTCGGTGGCGACATTCAAGCAGGAAGAATATAAAATTCATTATAATGGGGCTCCAGCAACCGCATGGATGCAAAAGGCTTAGAGCCGGAATTGTTTCTCACGAAATGAGCGTCTCTAAAAAGGGCGCATGAATCGATATTTGCATGTCATACGTGTTTCCAAAAGAGGAACTGATCGCCACCATGCAGTGCCGTAAAGGCGCGCTTCTACCCTGCAAGCTGGATTGGCCGGTGCAGAAAATCTGTTACTGGGGCGGTGATCCGCGGGATTCCAGGCCGGTAAATGCCGAGCGATGGAAAGATCCGTGGGGCGTCACTTGGCAGAAGGAGTCGCCTGATCCGGCCATGACTCCTTTTCCGATCGCTCATCCGCTGACCGATGAATTGGAAAAACTCCAAACGCACAACTGGCCTGATGCGGAGGACACTCAATTATTTGCTGACCTGGACTATATTCGTCGGCCTTGCAATCAGCTGTTGATCGGGGTACATCCTTCGTTGTTGTATGAGCGGGCCTGGTTATTGACCGGGCTAACCCACCTGACAGATTTGATGGAGAAATGCCCGGAAAGAGTCGATGAACTTTTCGCTCGAATAGGAGAATTTCAACTGGGTGTGGTGCGGCAATATATTCGGCTGGGCGTTGAAGCCGCCTGGCTGGCTGACGATTATGGAATGACTGAGACGCAAGCCTTCACACCCGCTTTGTGGAGGCGTTTTATCAAGCCCCATCTGCAGCGAATCGTGCAGCTCTATCATGAAGCAGGGTGTTTGGTGATTTTGCACAGTTACGGCAACGTAGCTCGGCTGATAGACGATTTGTTGGATGTCGGGATTAATGTACTCGACCCCTTGCAACCCAATTGCAATCGACTGGATTACATTCGGCAGAAAACCCGGGGACGTATGTGTTTATGCGGGGGCGTGGCTTCTTCGGTGCTGTTAGCCGGTGATACCACCCGCACCGCCGCCGACACCCATCAACGAATCAACCAACTCGGGACGGAGGGCGGATACATCGTCGGACCGGAAGATGAATGGGATTATCCACCTGCTGTGTACTCGGCCATGTTGGACGAAGTTGAATACTTTCGCAGCTTGAACGAACATGGCTGATCAACGGGCCGTGACCACAAAGCGCCCTGTTGCAGAATATGGATGAGGAGAAACTACATGGAAACAGCCACTCAGTTCTCGATCATGCTGGTCAATAAACCGGGCGTGCTCGCCCAGGTCACCCAGGAATTGGCCGACGCCAAGGTCAATATTATCGCCATGACCATGATGGATTCGAGCGAACACGGAGTGCTGCGGCTGGTGGCGGGCAACCCGGACAAAACCCGCAATACCTTGAAAAAACTGAACATCCCGGTGACCGAAACGGAGATCATGGTGGTAGAGATGGCCAACCACTCGGGGGCTCTGGCCGACATCTGTAACCTCTTGGCCCGTTCTCATGTCAATATCAATTACGCTTACTGTACGACGGGGGCAAGAGGGGGCAAAACCAAGGGCGCCTTCAAAGTCTCCGATATAAAAAAGGCCATGAAAATCCTCGGTGGCTCCAACCGTAAACGTAGTGACAACAAGAAAAGTCTCCGCCGCCCTATCGGCCAGCGATAAAGCAATCGAGTGTTAAGTCAATCTCTGGGAATTGTTACGAGATGTGACTCATCTAAAAGATGACGGTTTTTACCGTGGGGCCGGTCCGCCGATTGCAAAATTTGGATCATTTATAAAATCCGCTTCACTAATCAAGTCACACCGAACACCTTGTGAGCGGTCGAGGATTGTTCTATCGTAAGATATGGAGATTGTTGCGCCCCGGGCGAAATCAGCAAAGGCGCGTTCGCCGGGAATCGCGATTTTGGTTGATTTTTCGTATCAAGAACAATCGGGTTGGAGCATTCCGCCATGAATAACCAGGAAAGTTTGGAATGGCTGATACATACACGTCATCCACTAATCAACATTAACACCCACGAAGAGGATTACGCCCTGGAACTTGTACGTTCCGCAGCCATAAACACGGATCTGAACTGCTGGTTATGGTCGGTGGATGAGGGGGTGCGAGATGCGTTGATCAGAGGCTGCCAACCGACCAAGGATACGGAACATCCGGCAGCGGCCATGTATTTCATGACCACCCTGCCGCAACATTCCATCTTTGTCACACTCGATTTGGCCGGTTACTTACATGATGAGAAGAATTTGCGCTTGTTGCGGAATCTGATTCGACATTGCCGGGACAACAACAGTCACCTGATCATGATCGATCACCAACACGACCTGCCCTCGGTCATTACTGACGAGGGAACCCGTTTCGACATCGCCCTGCCGGACGAGGAAGAGCTGGAGGAAATTTTGCGTAACACCCTTCGCCGGATGCACTCCGAAAGGCGAATCGAGGTGAATATTTCCCGCCGCGGGCTGCACACGGTTATTCGCAACCTGCGCGGTCTGAACCGTCGCCAGGCAGAGCAGGTCATCATCGATACGGTGGCTGAAGACAGGCGTTTTAATAAGGATGACATTAACACCGTGCTGGCCCGTAAGCGACAGGCCCTTCATCGTGACGGCTTGTTGGAATACGTGGAGGCCCCGGTGGATCTGCAAGAAATCGGAGGGCTTCGGCGGTTGAAACAATGGCTGGAACAACGCGAACACGCCATGAGTGACGAGGCCGCCGATTACGGGCTAAAGAATCCGCGCGGCGTGCTCATGCTCGGGGTACAGGGGGCGGGCAAAAGCCTCTGCGCCAAGGCCATCGCCACCGCCTGGCGACGGCCGTTGTTGCG
This sequence comes from uncultured Planctomycetales bacterium, assembly GCA_964569525.1. Classification (GTDB taxonomy): domain Bacteria; phylum Planctomycetota; class Phycisphaerae; order UBA1845; family PWPN01; genus JAAYCU01. Next base: position 2,372 of record CAZMVS010000463.1, on the reverse strand, counting down.
CATGGACGTGGGCGGGTTGTACGATCGTTACGTGGGCGAATCGGAGAAGCGGCTACGCGACGCCCTGGCCCAGGCAGGCATGATGGCACCGGTTATCTTGTGGATCGACGAGATTGAGAAAGCGTTCGCCTCCGCCGCCAGCAGGAGTACGGATGGGGGACTGTCTCAGCGGATGTTCGGCTCCCTGCTGACCTGGATGCAGGAACATCCGGAGCCGGTGTTCCTAGTGGCCACCGCCAATGATATTGAGGCCCTCCCGCCAGAGCTGCTGCGCAAGGGACGCTTTGACGAAATCTTTTTTGTGGATCTGCCGCGTGAGGATACCCGCCGCCAGATTTTCGCCATTCATTTAAAAAAGCGGAAACGCAACCCGGACCATTTCGATTTGGATGCATTGGCGGATGCCTCCGAAGGATACAGCGGGGCGGAAATCGAACAGGCCATCATTTCGGCCCTTCACCAGGCCTTCGCCGCCCATGCCAAGCTGGACACCGAACGAATCCTGACCGCCCTACGGGATTCCCCGCCGCTGTCGGTAACCATGGCGGAAAAAGTCGCCGGCCTACGGGAATGGGCAAAAAAACGCTGCGTCCCCGCGGATTAAGCAAAGCTGAACAAAGTAGGAATTTCAGTTAATTCAAAACGAGTCTTACAAAGACATAACTTATTACAAAAAAATTACTTGTATCGCATTCCTGCAAAAGTTAACTCCTGCCTCCATCCTTTTCCCCCCACTGTCGCAAGTGGAAATCTCATCATTTTAGCAAAAGGATATGCGCCAAAATTCTACTCCGAAAATCAGAAATCAGGAGTAAAATAATACGGAGGTGCGATATGCTCATCGATTTAAATGAAGAAGAAAGAAATCTTTTGCGCATGATTCTTGCCCATGAAGTATCCGAACTCGGGCCGGAGATTCGTCATACCGATCGCCAGGATTTGCGGGACGAACTGCGGGCCAAGAAGCGGCTGTTGCGGCAGCTGTTCGATCGACTTCGGGCCATCGAGTCCGCACAAACACCTTCGCCGGCGGAAGGGGAATTTCCGGATCTCCCTTAAAAACCCGTCTCATCACGGAGGGGAACTTGAGTTTACCCGGCTGGGTAATCGGAACCCAAAGTCTAAACTTCAAAAGGCCGGTTGGTTGTTTGCAAAAATCGGCATGTATTTTCATCCACCGACCACGGTACCTGATTAACAACTCAACGAAAGAACAAGAAAAAACCCCAGCCATTGACTGGGGATATATTGGTATTACTTATTCGATCTCATCGATCAGGGGCAGGCTGGCTAGGTGTGGGCGGCACCTTGACGTTCTTGCTGCTCCACCTGCTCGGCACACTTTGGACAGAGTATCTTCTCTCCCCAGCGGACCCACTGCTGCAATTGGTTGGCCCGTTGATAAACGTCCGGGGGAATTTCCTGATACTGGCCGCACCGGTCACAAATGACAACGTTGATAGGATTGTGACGCATGACGATTCTCACTTGGATTTGAGGGCTATAGAAATCTGAACTTACCGCTTCTTATCGGCCTATAGTCTTCCGGTGATTGATTCCAATTCTCTAAATTTTGGACAAAAAACGTTTTTTTATTTTCGCCGATCCGATAATCTCCCTCTTTTTCCAAGGAGACAATTTGCGAAGGGCAAGGTTTGCCTGGCGGAGGGTAAAAATCTTTTATTATTCGGGGGGGAGCTCGGCAGCCTGGTCAGCATCGGGTGCGTCAGGGTTTGCCTGGGCGTCCTTTGACCTGGATGAGGATTTTTCGGGCGCGAACCGCTGGTGGATTTGGTCGGCCAATTGAGCGGGATCGTCCAGTTGGGAAACGTGCCGATACAGCCCAGGATCATCCTTTTTGAAAAGGAAGTGGCTGACCAACCAGAGCTGTTCACTGCGGTAACGCAGATCGAGAGATTCATCATCTGGCCGGGAAAACGTTTCACAGGCTTGGGCGGCGCGGTCACGCATCCTGGTAATCCAGTCACCGAGGGCCTGATCCAGTTCTTTCAGCCGAAGCTCTTGGCCGGGCTGGATAGTTCCCTGAATGACAAAAAACGGCTTGACCTTGCTGCGGGTCGATCCTCGCTGCACGATGAGGTAATTAAACTGCTCGATGGGCCGAACCAGTTGATAGGCATTTTGTTCCACCTCCCGGGCCCGCTGGAGGCGTTGCTTGTGATGGGCGGCCTGCTCGAAGGCCTGTTCGGCGGCGGCTTCTTTCATGATATTTTCCCAATGGGCATACCACGCCTCCCGCTCGCCGGCGGCAAATTGCAGGGCGTTACAGACCATTTCCCGATACGTGGATAAAGGGATCGAACCATCGCAGGGTGCCGGGCATTTACCCATTTCAAAATATGCACAAGCTT
>CAZMVS010000462.1:0-8318 GCA_964569525.1 uncultured Planctomycetales bacterium | reverse complement strand
AAAAGATAAAAAAGAAGGGCTTATTGCTGGAGCGGCAGGGTTGCTTGTTGGGGTTGCTCATACCGTAGCGATACGACGAAACGATTCGCTGCTTCTTGATTATCTTCGCCGCTTCAGTTTGTCATTTATTCTGCTCACGTTGGTGGCAGGGGCGGGCAGCGGGGGCGGCATCTGGGGGGCCATTTCACTGGGCAGCCCCCCCGCCACCAGCGCGCTGATTCATTTTTTTGTATGGGGCTGGGCGATTGAATGGGTATTCTTTCTCGTGGAGATCGCGGCAGCTTACATTTATTACTACGGCTGGTATCGGCTCACGCCTGGCCGGCACATTGCAGTGGCCTGGATTTATTGCGTGTCGGCCTTTATGAGCCTGTTTATCATCAACGGGATCATATCTTTCATGCTCACTTCGGGATCATGGCAGCTCCCGGCAAGTCCCGATGTTTCGCCGCAGCAGCTTTTCTGGGCGGGGCTTTTCAATCCCAGCTTCTGGCCGTCGGTGCTGTTGCGTTTGGTTTCTTCGTTGGCGTTTGCGGGCTTGTTCGTAATGATCGTGGTCAATTACCTGAAGGATTACACCCAGGAGCAAAAACGGCGGGTTATTAACATCGGCAGTTATCTTCTGGCTCCGATCGGGCTGATGCTGCCTTTGGCAGTATGGTACTTCGCCGTTTTGCCGAGCAATGCCCGGCTGTTTCCGTTGGGTGGTTCGATGACCATGACGTTGTTCATGGCATTCGGGCTGGTGTCCAGTGTATTGATCGGGGCCTATGCGTATTTCGGTTTGATTCGTCAAAAGTCATATATCGACGCGGCCACCGGGATGCTGCTGTTCGGCATCGCCATCGTGGCGACGGGATCAATGGAGTTTGTACGCGAGGGGACGCGCAAGCCTTACCTGATTTACGATTACATGTACAGCAACGGTATTGTGGACACGGAGGAATGGCAGGAACGGATCAATCGGGACGGCATTTTGCATTATGCCCGTTTTGCTTATCCGCCGGACATGACATTGGAGGAGGTGCACGAGCAGCCGCTGAAAGAGGTGGGTCGCTATGTTTATAACGCGGAGTGCAGAATCTGCCATATACCAGGCGGCACCAACGCAATTGAACCGCTGATTAATAATGCGTCCCGCGAATGGCTGTTAAAGACGACGGGAGAGTTATACCGGCTAAAGCTTTTCATGCCCCCGTTTTTAGGGACGGAAAGAGAGAAACAGGCAGTGGTGGAATATATGCGTTACCTGGCTGACGCGGAGACTTACGAGCCGCCGACCACGCAACCGGCAATGCAAGTTCGTCGTGACGTTGACCAAAAGGGGGTGCAGCAATGATCGCCGATTCAGCTATGACACAATTGGGCGGCTTGTTGGGGCAAAGTGATGTCGTTCCGAGCATGGACGAGATCGGCATACCGGCTGTGCCGTCGCTGTTTGTCTTTTTGATGTTGCTGACCTTATTTTTGCATTTTGTATTCATGAATTTCACGCTGGGGGGAAGTATTATCGCGGTGGGATGCAACGCGGCAGGCTTGTTCGGACGAACGAACGCGAACAAGATCGCCACGGCCATTTACCAGGCCATGCCCCCTACCATCAGTATGACCATCACCATGGGGGTAGCACCGCTGTTATTTGTGCAGGTGCTATATGGTCAGTTTTTTTATAGCGCGAACGTTCTGCTGGGCTTGGCATGGTTTTCCTGGGTTGTGACGTTGCTGATTGGGTTCTATTTGACTTATTGGTTAACGTATCGGGGAAGCAGTCTGCTGCGTCAGAAAATCGGCAAATGGGATGGCAAACCCGGGCGGCGGCTGGTGGTTTCGCTAATGGCAACGGCGTGTTTTTTGTGGGTAGCCTGGATGCTGACCAACAATCATGAACTGTCGATCCAGCCGGAACTGTGGGCCAAGGACGGGGAGTGGGCCAGTCCGCGGTGGCATGTTTTGTCGGGCACTACGATCTGGCGGTTTTTGCATAATCTGGTGGGGATGACGGCCATTGCCGGCTTATGGGTGGCTGCCATCGGCTGGTGGAGATTGAAACGGGTCCAAGAGAACGAACATGTCCATCGGGGCATGATCAGCATGGGATTGAAGACTGCGGCGGGCTTAAAGGAGGCGCAAATCATCATTGGTGTTGTTTTCTTTTTCATGCTGGGGGAGTCGATCTGGAAACCTTTAATAATGTTCCAATCGTTATTCGGAGGCATTTGGACGGTGGCATTGGCAATGACGTTAATATTGCTGCTCGTGCTAGTCATGGCGGCGATGAAGCCGGAGCGATTCGGATTGTTTCTGCTTTCCGTGTTGTTATCTTTGCTGGTTTTGGCGGGCATGCTCATCGGCCGGGAAGAGATTCGACGATTGTTCACCGCCCGGCCTGTAGCGGGGAATTTTTCCCTATCGAAATGGAACGAGATGGTTTACGCGCAGCCGACGTCCATGTTGGTCTTTTTCGGCCTGCTGGTCATCGGTTTGGCGGTGGTGGGCTTGATGATCTGGTGGATGGTACAGGGTCGAGCAGAAGAATTTACGAATGAAGAAAGCATTTCTCTTACCGGCGATCCTGAAACGGTTGCACCGTCAGCATCTGGGGAGTGATGGTAACGGTAACCGCCCCATCGTCGGCGGTGTTGTAGTAAGTGCGGTTTTTCATCAATTTCAGCAGGCCATTGGTCGTATGCCGATCGCGTTGGCCGGTGGAGCGGATGCAATAGGATGGATTGACCGCTTCAAAGAAATCACAAGTATTATCGCGCATACTTCCGTGATGAGGCAGCATGAGCACGTCAGCGGCCAAGTCTTGTCGGGCGAGTAATTCTTCCTGGGGCAATTCTTCGATATCCCCGCACAGCAGGATACGCCTGCCTGCGTAACTGATTCGCAAAACAAGTGACGAATCATTGACCTCGGAGATAGCCAGGTCATCGATTGGTGGAGGCCAAAGAACGTCAAATTTAACCCGGCCGGTACCGGTGATTTGTTCCCCCCGGACGACGTTATGCCAGGGAATAGCTTTATCCTGAGCTTCTTGCAAAAGGTTATTACTGGCTGATCCGGGCTTACTTAAGGCGGCGAAATGGGGTGGCGAAATTACGGCGGCTACCTCGCGTCGAGTCCACAGATCGGGAACGGAACTGTAATGGTCAAGATTGGGGTGGCTGATGATCATCCGATCGATGTCATAAATGCAGCGTTGATCAAGCAATGGTCCGAGGGCCCAGCGTTCTATATCGAACGGCGGGCGAGATCCGAGGTCGTAAAGAAAGGTCTTGCCGTTGGGCAGTTCTATGGCTGTGGCACAGCCATCGCCGATGGAAAGGACATGCAGCCTTAAGGTGTCCGATCGGCCGGGTGGAGCCAACCGCAGGCAAGCGGTCAAGGCCAAGCCAACAAAAGCTAAAAGAACCCAGCGAGCCCGCAGGCGCAGCCAGGGTACCAATATCCAAAAGGCAAGCACGCTCAAAGCCAGGACCACCAGCCAAAGGGGAATGGCAGGCGTATGCATTCCCGAGCCGGGCAGTTTGGCGAGCATTTCGGTGAACCAGATCAGGCCATCGGTCAGTTTTGCCAAAGGCCAACCGAGCATCATGGCCAGCGGTTTGAAAATCACAGTTAGAATCGTCTTGGCCAATCCCAGAACAAGGATCAACCAAACAACCGGCCCCAGCAGAACGGTGTTCAACCAACCCCACAAGGCGACCTGGTGAAAGTGATAGGCTCCCAGCGAAGATATGGTCAGCCAGGCGGCGATTCCGATGGCTAACCACTGGGCGGCGCCTCTGGCGAAATAATACGAAACCTGCCTGAGAGTGCTTGTGGTTTGTAAACGGCGTTGAATTTGCAAATCCAACAAGGGATCGTCCGTGCCGCGTAAGCGCCGCCAGCTTTTTCGTCCGGCAGCATATATTCGCGGGCTGAGAAATACCAAACCCAGCAGGGTCAAGAAAGACATCTGGAAACCCGGTTCGAATAACTGACTCGGTCGGACGATCAGCAAAATGATGGCCGCCAAAGCCAACCAATTGACGGAACGTGCCGGTCGGCGAAGCAGTAAGGCAATACAAAAGACGTCCGCCATCAGGGCCGACCGGATAATGGCCGCCCGCGGTTCGGCGACTATAGCGTAAAAGGTAACCAGAATCAGTGTCCACCAGGCACATTTTCGGCGGTTAGTGCCGAGACACAGGCCGATGAGCCAAACCGCGGACATGAGCATACCCACGTGAGCGCCACTGACGCTCAGGTAATGCACGGTTCCACTGTCCACAAAGGCCTGATTCAGTTCAGGCTCGACGGCACTGCGCTGACCAAGGACGAGTGCGGATAACAACTGGCTACCGGGGACATCGCCTTGGCAAGTGTTTTGTAGCATGGCATCGCGTAATCGCTGACGGAGGGTGCCCAGGATACGTATGCTGTTGTTCTCTTTTGATATAACTTTGAGGTTGGCGGAGCGACTGCAGGACATGGCTACCAGAACACGCTGGCGGCGTTTGTGTAATGACCAGTCTTTGGTTCCCGGATTCGACGGAGGCAAGGGGCGATAAATCTTGCCGAATAATTCGATGCGATCACCGGGATGCAACTTCAAAGCGGGCTGACGTACGTTTACGCTGACCAATCCGCTGACGGGGAGGGGCCCTTTTTTACCCCGGATCGTTTCAGCTTCCAAAAGAAAGCGCGTTCGTGGGGCTTGTGCGAACACCTTGATGCGGCCGGTCTGGACCGGTTCCACACGCGGTTGATTCACGATCGTGCCGGTTACGCGGGCAAAGGTGGGTTCATTCTGGGTATATTGGACAAGATGATCGTCCGGCCAGCGACGGAAGGACAGGTCATACAAGACGCTTCCAACCGCCAGTGCAGCAAGGAACAAGCCGACGTGACGAAGAATTTCCTTGCGGCGGGCAAAGATGATAATTACGCCGGCGAAGATAAAAAGCGACAAGGCGAAAGCTAAGGGTACCGCCCTACCGCTATCGGTGACGATGCCGGCGATTATGCCAACAGCGGGAATAACCAACGGTTGGGCCGCCAACCATTCAAGGGCCACCTCGCGCCGGGTTGGCATTGGCTGATCTGATAGCTCCGCAGAAGCGGGATCAATCTTTTGTCTCGGGCAGGTGGATAATTTCTCGTGCATGTAAAAATACCAACCATCGATCGGTGACTTGGCGTTTACAAATGTCGGACAAGGCCCGGGCATAAAGTTCCAACTGGGGACGGTAGCTTTCGGCGCGTTCTGGGCACTGGATCGGTTCAACCGCGTCCGTCTTGTAGTCGAGTATTTCCAATCCTGATTCGTGATCGAGGACCAGGTCGATCATGCCGCGGACCAACAGAACATCGCGTGATTCGGCAGCGGTTATGCCCGGCTCATAATCCTCGGGATTAATTCGGGAGATAAAGGCCAACTCTCGATTGGCTTGTGCCGCATTTTGATGGATGCGTCGGCCCAGATCGGTGGTAAAAAACCAGGCGACGGCGTCAAGCATCACGCCTTTTGCATCCTCAGCGGGCAGTCGGCCGGCATCGATCATTTCGGAAAGTTGTTGTTGCAAATCGTTCCGGTCGCAGGGGCGATGGAAATCAAGGTGTTGTAAAAAACTGTGAGTGGCGGTTCCGCGTTCGGCGGCGTTCTGCTGACGGTCTTGATCCAGAAAATTCGGTTGCGGAGGATGCCATTCGTCATACCGATTCTGCAACGGGTAATCTTCCGGTTGGCGGGCGGTATCCCAGCGGCGTTTCAATTCGCTGACCGCAACGCGAGCGGGCAGGGAAGTTAACTCTTCGGCCAAGTACGTCTTGTCCAAAGCGTTGATCAGTGCTTCCGCTTTTTCGTGAGCTTCGATTGGTTCGGTATCGTCCAATGGTTGAAGGTCCGCGATTTTTTGAAGCGTTTCGGTTCGTTCGTCGGCCACCGCCTGGGGAACCTGCCATTGATCGGTGGCGGCCCGATCGTAGGTATGGATCCGAAATAGCGGCAGATGCGCGGTGTTTTGCGACTGTTGCTGATCCGCCCACTGCACGTGCTGCGGTGATCCCCGGCAAATAACGGGTACCAGCCAATCGAGCATATTGTTGGCAGACTCGATCTGCCAGGCAGAAAGGGGAACGGGCGGTTGACCTGAAGAAGGGGCCATGTTCCGATTGGATTCGACGTTCTTAAGGTTATAGACGCCGATGAGTTCAAGATGTTCGCGGGCCCGGGTCATGGCTACGTAAAGGATGCGCAATTCTTCGGACAGGCTTTCATGCGTGGCATGTTCGGCGGCCAACTGTTGGATCAGGGTAGGATAAGTTATCCGTTTTTCGGGATCGGCGGCCTTTAAGGCGATGCCCCACTCTCGATCGATAAGAACTTCGCGACGGAGATCATTGAGATTGAATTTATTGCTCAAGTTGGCCAGGAAAACTACGGGGAATTCGAGGCCCTTGCTTTGATGAATGGTCATGATGCGGACTACATCGTCGCCGGTTGAGGCGGCGGGCGGTTGGGGGAACGAGTTTTTATTTTCCAGCAGGTCGTCAAGGAAACGCAGGAAGCGGCGGAGGCCCTGGCGGCTGAAGTGGCTGAACTGTCGGCTTAACTCGTGAAGGCGGAGCAGATGTTCGCGGCGGCGCGTTCCGTCGGGCAGGCCGGCGACGTAGGCGAGGTAGTGATTAGTCTCGAATATTTCCCAGAGCACTTCGCAGACGGGAGCCCGACGGATTCGTTGGCGGTAATAATCAAGGCGGGCGAGAAAATCCTGCACCCGTTGGCGGAGATCAACGTCGGGGCCGCTGTGAGCGTATTGGGCGACAGCTTCATAAAACGGGATGTTTTTGTTCAACAGTCTGATTTCAAGCAGGTCATCTTCGTCGAAGCGGTCCTGCAGCAACGGGCTGCGCAGCACGGCGGCGAGGGGGATATCCTGTTGGCGGTTATCCAAAATGCGCATTAGGGAGAGGCAGTCGCTAAATTCGGTGGATTCCAACTGGTTTTCACCGCGTTCGAGGCGAACGGGGATGCCCATGCGGCGTAAGATGTCGGCCAACGGTTCGGCTTTGTATTTGCCGGAACGCAAAAGAATGACCATGTCGCCGTATTTGACGGGGTGTAGCTCGAGTGAACCGGCGTCATTTTTGGCGGCAATATGGCGACGTGGTTTTTGTGGGTTCTCGCCCATGAATTCCTTGATGCGCCGGCCGATGAGATAGGCTTCGCGTTCAATGGCTTCAAGCTCCAGATCGTCGTCGTTGCCTGAATCGTTTCCATTGTCGGCGAGGTTATCGACTTGTGTGGTCTGGGTTATAGGTTCAAGCAAATGAAATTCAACGGCCGGTTTGCCAAAAACATGGCGACCATCGTCGGGGGGATAATCCAAGCCGGCGTAGAGTTTTTCGCGCTCGCCGTAGTCGCTGCCGCCGAAGGATTGTGACATCAGGTCTTGGAACAGGAAATTGACGGCATCGATTACCCCTACCCTACTGCGAAAATTTTCCTGCAGGGGAATTAATTGGCCGGCGTTTTTTTCAGTGTCGAAGTGCTGGGCCCGTTGTATGAAAAGCTTTGGCTCGGCCAAACGGAAGCGGTAAATGCTCTGTTTCACGTCGCCGACGGTGAACAAATTGCCCTGCGGCGGATCGGCGTGTTCACTGCTGACCAGGCGGAGGATGGCTTCCTGCAAGGGATCGATGTCCTGGAATTCGTCCACGAGAACATGAGCGTATTGATTCTGTAATTGTCGTGCTACTTCGGATGGTTGTCCGGGATTTTCTTCGCTTTGCAGCAAATCGTAGGCATAGCGTTGCAGATCGTGGAAATCAACGGCAGCCTGGGCCTGCTTGGCGGTTTTGTATCGTTGGGAAAATTCCTCCACCAGGTCCGCCAAGGTATTAGCATAAGGAGCGATCAGGGACAGACCTTTGGCGTATGTTTGTTTGTCCTGGCGGGCGAGAGAATCTTTTATTTTGTTCGTGAATTCTTTTTTGAGTTGATCAAGAAACTCCTTGGAATCATCGTACTGCTTGTCTTCATCAGGGGGCAGATTTTTCGGTTTATTCTTTGTACGGTGGGAGCTATGTTCACCCACTTCGGCAATAATCTTTTCTACATCAGCTCCGTTATTTAATTCACCAAGCCAGCCGTTTATGTCTTCGATAAATTGATCGACGATTTGTATGCGGCTGTCGGCAATGGGCCAGGTAGTACGCATCATTTGTGCCGATTCGCGGGCGTAAGAGGCAAAGGCTTCGAGCTTGGGACGAAGTAATTTTAAGCGGTATTCGTCGATCTGATCGATCACGCTATCCGGGTTGGAAGAATC
>CAZMVS010000461.1:0-12324 GCA_964569525.1 uncultured Planctomycetales bacterium | reverse complement strand
GCCGCGGGGGTTGGATTGGCGGCCATGCAACTTCGCGGCGGATCGATGGAGATGTTTCTTGGTTATTTTGTGGCCAACGATGAGATATCGCGGTCGGCTTTATTGCGGTTGATGGTATTGGATAGCTTGCTATGGGCGGGCATTCTGCTTCTTTCCTGGGTGGCGGTTTATTTGAGTTGGCAATGGTTGTGGGGCAGCAGATCGTCGATTGCTGAAACTCAACAAGAGGAAGCAACGGAAGGTGAGCCCCAGTCAAAGAAGGATAATAAGGTTTGTGCGGTGAATAGCGAGGCGGACTTACAGCCGAAGTCGTTCTGGGCGGGTTGGCCGGCCATGGTAGCCACGGCGGTGGTGGCGGCCTTTTTTATCTGGATAACCGTTTCGCGGACGCCGATTTCTCCGATTCTTCGGGGGCAGGTGATTTTTTCAGTGGCGGGGGGATTCTTTGTAGGTGCGCTGGTGGCCCGTTATTTCACGGGTATCAACGATGCCCGCTGGTATGCGTTGGCTCCGTTGGGAGTGGCGTTGATCGGATATTTGTTGGGCTATTTGAACGCGGACATGGCCTGGGCGGAAGCGGAGGCGCAATACAAATATTACGCGTTATTGGCCATTACTCCGCCGCACGACCTGGTTCGGCCGTTGCCGATCGAGTACCTGGCGGTCGGAGTGGCCGGCGCGTTGGGCGGCTACTGGTCCAGCGCATCCGTCGAGCAGGTAGTGGAACAGGGGTAAATTCGTGGTCAGCTATCGATACCGGCAAATGGAGAGTTTGCAGGCGATGCAGAGGCGGATTCTGCGGGAAACGGAAGCTTACCTTGAGATAGGGCTTCGGTATCCTGAGCAGCAGGTGGAGATTCCGTCGATCCCGGTGGGAGAAGGGGAGTTTCCTTCCGGATTGGCTGAGGCTTTCTGGTTCCGGATTTTGTTCAATTCATGATGTCAATTTTCACCAAAGCGAAAGTATAGTTTATGGCGGGAAAAATCAGCGAGCAGGAAGTACGGCACATTTGTCATTTGGCTCGATTGAAGCCGAGCGATGAAGAGGTTCGCCGGTTCAGTGAGCAATTGTCGGATGTGCTGGCGTACATGGAGAAGCTCGACGAGCTGGACACCAAAGACGTGGCCCCGACGGCCCACGCGTTGCCGGTGCATAACGTATTTCGTGTCGACGAGCCGGGGGTGTGCCTGAATCCCGAGCAGGCCCTGGCCAACGCCCCGCAACGGGAGGATAACTTTTTCGCGGTCCCCAAGGTGTTGGACCAGAATAGTGCCTAAGCGTTGCGGTGCGGGTGGGGTTATTTGTTTTTGAATTCACTGGCTAGAAGGATAGACCATGGGTGTTCATACTCTGATCGGCGTTCGTGACTCCATCTGCAATGGGGAAACCAGTTCCCGCGAATGGGTACAGCGGGTACAGGCACGGATTGAGCGCATTGAGCCGCAGATTCATGCCCTGGTGCATTGCGATATCGAACGGGCCATGGTGCAGGCGGGGCAGGTGGATGAGCGTTTGGCGCGGGGCGAAAAGGTCGGGCCGCTGGCCGGCGTGCCTTTGCTGATTAAGGATAACTTGTGTACGAGGGATGGGCGGACGAGTTGTGCGTCGCGGAGCTTGGAGAATTTTGTTGCCCCTTATGATGCCTACGTGGTGGAACAGCTGGAAAAAGCGGGGGCGGTCATTATAGGCAAGACCAACATGGACGAGTTTGCCATGGGCTCCAGCACGGAGAGCAGTGCCTTTGGGGTAACCCGCAATCCGTGGAATTTGGATTATGTGCCCGGGGGGAGTTCGGGGGGTTCGGCGGCGGCGGTGGCGGCGGACGTGGTGGCCGGCAGCATCGGTTCGGATACGGGGGGATCGATCCGCCAGCCTTGTTCTTTGTGCGGCGTGTGCGGATTGAAGCCGACGTATGGTCGGGTTTCCCGTTACGGACTGGTTGCCTACGGGAGCAGCCTGGACCAGATCGGCCCGATTGGGCGGGATGTTCGTGATCTGGCTTTATTGCTGGGGGTGATTGCTGGGAAGGATGATCGGGATTCGACCAGCGTGGATGAGCCGGTGCCGGATTACCTGGCCGACGTGGATAAGCCGTTGAAGGGTATGCGGCTTGGATTTGCGGAGGAATATTTTGGGGAAGGGCTGGATCCGGAAATTCGCAAAGCGATTGAGGCGGCGATTGATGTTTACCGATTACTTGGGGCCGAGGTAAAGACCGTTCACTTGCCGCACATGAATTATGCGATTGCCGCTTATTACATCATTGTGACGGCAGAGGCCTCCAGTAACCTGGCTCGTTATGATGGGGTGCATTACGGACATCGTACGGCGGTTCCTGAGGATTACATCGATTTGTATTGTGCCAGCAGGCAGGAAGGCTTCGGAGACGAGGTGAAGAGGCGGATTATGCTGGGGACTTACGCGTTGTCCAGTGGCTATTACGATGCGTATTACTTAAAAGCCGGCAAGGTTCGCACGCTGGTGGCGCGGGATTTCCAGCAGGCGTTTTTAGAAGTCGATGCGCTTATTTGTCCAACCTCGCCGACGGTGGCGGTCCGGATCGGGGAGCGGGTGGATGATCCGCTGGCTATGTATTTACTGGATGTTTACACGGTGTCCGCTAACTTGGCGGGTATTCCGGCATTGACCATCCCTTGCGGGTTCAGCGAGGCAGGCTTGCCGATCGGCTTGCAATTGATGGGGGCGCCTTTTGCTGAGGGTACGCTTTTGCGCACGGGGGCGGCGTATCAGCAAGCTACTGATTGGCATACCCGCTTGCCGGTATTGGCTGGTGCGTGAATCGGTGCACTTCCGTGATGATCTGGTTCTTTACTTTCTTATTTTTTGTCAGCGCTTAGCTGGAGCAGCAATCGCAGCCACGGTTGGGCGGTGGGGCATTGCAGCAGATTGTCAGGATGGCCATGAGGCTGGAAGACGAGCACGACTTTCGCGTCGGGGAACCAGCTTTCGATATTCGGACATAAGTAGGAGACTCTGTAGTTAACCTTCGGATCATGTTTGGAGGTGAGGATTTTTTCGAAGGGCGTATCCTCGACCATTTGTTGTGCCTGTTGGGCGAAGGATTTCAATGGCTCCGGCAGAGGCAGAGAGTCACCTTGACTGGGTAGCTTTTCCGTTTGTGAAGCGATCGCTTCGGCCCCCATCTGGTTTGAATAAAGTATGTTTGCGGCCTCATTGACCAGCACCACGCCCACGGGAAGTTGTTCCATGATAGAGACTAAAGCGTTTTTTTGAGTGTCGTTAAAGCGATCTGGAGAATGGAAACGATCGTTTAAAAGCTCTGAGGTGTTGTTCCGATTGGCCAGCAGGCGGATGATTTCAACCAGTACGTCGAGTTCAAAAGGTTTCTCAAGGTAAGCCTGTACGCCGAGTTTGCGGGCTCGCTTCTTGGTCTCCAGGTTTCCATAAGCGGTTACTAAGACGCAGTTAATGTTTGGTCGGTCCCGGCGGATGGCATTTAACACTTCAAGCCCATCTACCGCTCCGGGCAGACACAGGTCAAGGACCACAACATCAGAAAGGCTGCGACAGCTTTTTTCTTTTGCTTCGCGCCCATTGAGGGCGGTCTCCACTTCAAAGCCTTCTTTGCGTAGTAATTTGGCGGCTGGTAAAGAAAAACTTTCTTCGTCATCTACCAAAAGGACATGATAACCCACGTTACGACCCCCTTACCCCGTGTAAATAAAAATCGTACAAGATGTCGGATTGTCAAACCAAGCACATGATAGTGGTTATTTCGGTGCAGACGCAACAAAAAAGTTAACCATTATTGTTTTTTTGGGTTTGTTTTATGTTATCTGGAAAATAGTTGACTATAAAGGTAGTTTGGTCCTTTTAATTATAAGATACTTTAAATTTAACCATGACAATGTCATACAAGGGATTTAGAAGCAGTATTTTTGCTATTTACTGAACGCCAAAAGTTTATTTTAAGCATTGAAAACAATTTAAATCGGATTGTTTTTGTCGACCTTTTCCGAACGTTACCTAAATAGATGCTCAATGCATAACAATAATGGATGTGGAAAGTATATGAGAAAAAGCGGGGTATTTATGCTATGTTTTGGATTGGCGTCGAAAAGAAACTTCGGCGCGCAAACCAAGCTTTGCGAGGGGACGGAAACTCACGAGATTAACCAATTGGCGGTCAGTCGAGCAGTTTAATCAAGCAAACTTTCTACGGAGCGCTCTTTCAAAATCGTTTTGAGCGTATCCAGTGCTCCATCAAGCATCGCTTCGACATTCTGGTGAATCGTTTCATGACCCCCGACCCTGCCTAACAAGTCATCGCTTTCCATAGGACCATCGACAGCTTCGACCACTTCCAGAATCGAGATTTCAGAAGCCCGGCGACGCAGGGTAAAACCTCCGTCACGTCCTCGGTCGGACTTAAGAATTCTGGTTTTGACCATCATGGTGAGCAATTTGGCAATGTAATCATGAGGTAAATTGTACTCAGCCGCGATGGACTTGATTTGGACAGAGCCGCCAGGATCCTCGCGTTGCTTTCGCGCGATGGCCATGACTGCTAGTACGGCATATCCTGATGCCCGAGAAAGCTTCATTCGTGCTTTCCTACCCTTAAGCCCAGCATTGAAAACATACACTACAGTTAGATTCTGGTTTGGTTCGCTGGGAATCTCAAACCAGGAAATCCAAGCTAATAATTCGAACTCGAACCGTATCAAGCCCTTTCCTTTAACGTCTTGTTCGGATTTGGGCAAACTTATCGGACAGCTTTTTTGCGGTTTATACGGGTTTTACGGAATCCGCAATTATTAGAAGATAAAGATGACAAAGTTGTCAAGATGTCCGATTCGGTTATTGCCCACCTTTTTCCCCTTGTAGAAAAGAATACACTTTTACATATTTATTTGTGCGCGCGCACCTTCTCCAGAATTTTTGTTGTCCGCAGTTAACCATTCCCTTGGACAAGAGTTAATGTTTTTTCTTATTCGCAAGAAAGGCTGTTAATATCCACCTCATTTTGGTCTGAGGAGGCGGGCGATAAGGAAAGGGATGAATTCGCCCTTCCCACTCCATTTATATATTCTCGGCATAAAAGTGATTTACAAGATGAAAAATACAAAAGACTAAAATACTTTTATTGTCCTCTTTCATTACAAAACAATATTTTGAAATTATAGTTTTTGTATAAATCATTTGTTTAATTTTAGCCGGGTCAATCGAATTTTTCTCGACTCTTAGTATAAATTTTTAAATGGAAAGATCCCATGGCGTTTTCAGGCCAAAATCGTACCCTTGGAATAAGTATGTATGGAGATTATGCCGGATTATTTCGGGTTTGGAGGCGGTGCAAGTAAGATATAACTTCTTTTTTGATAATAACTTAGAGTGTCAGGTGGGAACAGATTTGATATCGTCAGCGGTCGACAGGAGTGACTGTGGGGGTAGGAATTCCCGGTTGGAAGGCCAGTGGCGAAGCGGTTTTCTGTTATCGTTCGTTTTGGAGTGGCGGATTTTGGGAATTTCAAAAAAGTACTTTACGAGATCCACTTGGAGAGAAGAACATAGTGAGGAATAGCTGGTTAGAACTTTTTATGCTTGAGGGACGTGTGGATCCGCTCAAGGAGAAATATTATGGCAAGTGACAAGAATACAACGCACTCCCTGGTGGAAAACCATGTGGTGGGATATTGCCTTTTTAGTACGCATCTTTATTTGGAGAAGGTAAACCCTGCGACGGTGCGGCTTATTCGGGCGCGATCGGCTGATGAATTGATCGGCCGCCATTTGAGCGAGTTTGTTGTCGAGGAGGAATTGTCACGATTTCAGGAAATGGCCGAGCGGGTTCTGGGGGGTGAAGTTATTTCCTATGGTGACATGCGGTGTCGAAACGCGGATGGAAGCGAGGGGCGTTATACGTTCAGTGCCCGGCCGATCATGCGGGACGAATCGCTGGAAGGAGTGGAGATAATATTTATCGACAGCACACGGTTTGGCCGGTTGGATGAGGAGTTGCGGCAGGTTCACGAGGAAATGGACGCCCGGGTTCGGGAACGTACGGCGGAGCTTGAGCGAGCGAACCGGGAGTTGCAAGCGGAGATTGAGCGGCGTAAGCGGGCGGAAGAGGAGTTGGCCACGGAGCGTAACCTGTTGCGAACCCTGGTGGATACCATACCGGATACCATTTTTGTCAAGGATGATGAGCACCGGTTTGTATTTTGCAACCGGGCCTGCGCCAAGAACATTGGAGCTGAAGATCCGCAAAGTATGTATGGTTTGACGGACTTTGATTATTACAAGGACAAGAAGGCCCGATATTATCTTCAG
The DNA here is from genome assembly GCA_964569525.1 of uncultured Planctomycetales bacterium. Classification (GTDB taxonomy): domain Bacteria; phylum Planctomycetota; class Phycisphaerae; order UBA1845; family PWPN01; genus JAAYCU01. The sequence goes on along the minus strand of CAZMVS010000461.1, from coordinate 6,008 downwards.
CAGGAAGAGCGTATTCTCCGCAACGGGGATCAAGTCATTGGCAAGGAAGACTATGGCTACGATCCGTTTGGACGCGAACGATGGAGTTTGCATACGAAAGTTCCTTGGCGGGACAGCGAAGGGCGCATTATTGGGATTGTCGGCAATCATCGAGACATTACCGCGCCTAAGAAAGCCCAGATAGAGCTACAACAACACCGTGACCGGTTGGAACAGGACGTTGCGGATCGCACGGAAGAGCTGACCCGGGCGAATGAACGGCTGCGTCATGAAATTCAGGTGCGCAAAAAGGCCACCGATTCTTTGCGAAAAAGTGAGCGACGGTTCCGTGAATTCGTGGAGGAAACCGACAACCTCGTTGTTCAGGAAAATTCCGAATTGCGATATACGTACGTGAACAAAGCGGCGGCGAAGATTTATGGACTTTCGCAAGAAGAACTCATCGGGCGGTCGATATTTGATTTCATTCCGTCCGAGGAGCATGCGGGCATAAAAGAGGTTTATCGAAAATGTGTGCAGGAGAAGACCCCTAATATTACCTATGAAAACAGGGTACATAGTATGGCCGGGGAAACGCGCACGATTCTTTGGACCATTAATTTGCATTATACCAATGACCAGGAGGGCCCCTTCATTAACGCCATCGGAAGGGATATCACGGATCGAATCCGGATGGAAGAGCAGATTCGTCGGCACAACGAGGAGCTGGAGCAATTGGTGGCGGAGCGGAGCGAGCAGCTGTTGCGGGTGGCTCATTTGAGTGCGGTGGGGCGATTGGTCGCCGGTGTGGCCCACGAAGTGAATAATCCGCTACAGGGCATTCTCAGTCACCTGGGTTTTATCCAGGCCGGCGTACAAGACTTGCAGGCCTTGGAAAGCCTGGAAATGGTTCGCAAATCAGTGAAACGCATTGCCGGTGTTGTTCGGCAATTAAGGGAATTATATAAATCCTATGCTTATCAGAGTGTTGCCTTTGACGTGAACAACGCGGTGGATGAAACCGTTAAACTTTCGCGGGCCACATTGAAAGAGCATTCTGTTTATTTAGATTGCCAATATGCGCGGAATTTGCCGAGAGCGATTGGTTCGGTTTCGGGTTTGCACCAGGCATTGGTGAACCTGATCATCAATGCCCAAGACGCCATGCCGCAGGGGGGCCGTCTGATGATCGCGACTCATCAGAAAGATGAACATATTGTTATTACCTTGCAGGACACCGGGATCGGTATCGATGACTATTTGCTGCCGCAAATTTTCGAGCCTTTCATTACCTCCAAGTTGCCGGGAGAGGGCACCGGTTTGGGACTAGCGATTACTCGCAGCGCGATTGCTGAGATGGGCGGCGATATCAAGGTGGAAAATGTACCTGAAGGCGGGGCGAGGTTTACCATCTGTTTGAAAAAAGCGTAACAAGTTGCCCGCGATTCAAACCAGCTTCCTGATTTTGAATCGAAACGATGAGAAGCGCATATGGTTTGACAATAATTGTATTTCGTTCTATCAAACAAATCTGGTAACATAATGTGTTGATCTAATGTTGGTTGAGACTTCGTTTCGTCATCATCCCCAACCGGGAGGGGAGAGGGTGAACACCTGAGTATATAATCTCGCCGGCGTATAAGATTTTCTGATGCACTGATTCAGGACAGCTTTTTCAGTGTGCCGAAAGCGGTTTAGGCGGGTACAAAGGCACCAAGGTCATCATAGGAGGAATCATGAGCGCTGCAAGCAAGCGATCCGCCGGTTACAAATCGTTGTTCGATTTGAAAGAGACCGAACGGGCCATTCGCAATATCAAGGAATATTTTCAGACCAACCTGGCGGAGGAACTGAATCTTTTGCGGGTCAGCGCGCCGTTGTTTGTGCTTAGTGGGACGGGGATCAATGACGATTTGAACGGGATTGAGCGCCCGGTGGCCTTTCCCATCAAGGCGTTGGATGACCGACGGGCGGAAATCGTGCAGTCGCTGGCCAAGTGGAAGCGGATGGCCTTGGCGGATTACGGTTTTCAGCCGGGGGAAGGCCTGTACACCGACATGAACGCCATTCGGCCTGACGAATACTTGGATGAAATTCATTCCATTTACGTTGATCAGTGGGATTGGGAACGGGTGATCACGCCCGAGCAGCGCAGCCTGAAGTTTTTGCAAGACATTGTGGAGCGGATTTACTCGGTAATTTACCGGACGGAGCGGCACATTGCCGAGTTACAGCCGGATATCAACCCGATTTTGCCCTCAAAGATCAGCTTTGTGCACACGGAGGAGTTGCAACAGCGTTGGCCTGATTTGTCCCCCCGTGAACGTGAGGATCAGATCAGCAAGGAGCTCAAGGCGGTTTTCATTGCGGGGATCGGGGCGGAACTGTCCGACGGTCGGCCCCATGACGGGCGGGCCCCTGATTATGACGACTGGTCCACGCCGACGGCTAACGGCAAGGGACTCAACGGCGATATTTTCGTGTGGAACCCGGTGTTGGAGCGGGGTTTTGAGCTGTCCAGTATGGGAATTAGAGTGAACGCGGAAGCCTTGCAAAGGCAGTTAGCCTTTACTGGTGCGGAACAGCGCAAGGAGCTACTGTTTCATCGTCGGTTATTGAAGGGAGAATTGCCCGCTTCGATTGGCGGGGGGATCGGGCAATCGCGGCTGTGCATGTTCTTTTTGCGCAAGGCCCATATCGGGGAGGTGCAGTGCAGCATTTGGCCGGAGGAGCTGCGTCAGGAACTTTGGCAGCAGAATATCGAGCTGCTATAGGCATCTCTTTTTGTGAGTTAAATTCACTTTTTACAGCAAGACCACCTGGGGACTCGTCTGTTTTGGGCGAATGATTGCGTTGCGCTCGATCCGCGTGACAATCTCCTTTATCATGCGAGTTTCGGTTGATTTTTCAGGCTTGAAGAGGGTGTGCGTGCTATGAATAAACAGGTATCAATTGCGAAGTTGAATGAACACGTTGGCGAGGAAGTCACCCTGGCGGGTTGGCTGTACAACTCCCGGGTCAGCAGCAAGGTGGCTTTTTTGGTGGTTCGGGACGGTTCGGGTCTATGCCAGTGTGTGGTGGGTAAGGAAGATGTTCCCCCCGAGATTTTCGAGATCGCCTCCCGTTTATCCCAGGAATCCTCGGTGCGCGTGACCGGGGCGGTGCACGCTGACGAGCGGGCTCCCGGCGGGCACGAACTGCATGTTTCCAATGTGGAGGTGCTGCACCAGGCGACAGACTATCCCATCACGCCGAAGTCACACGGTATCGATTTTCTGTTCAAGCATCGTCACCTTTGGCTGCGATCCCGCCGACCGACGGCCATCATGAAAATCCGGCATACCATTATCGACGCGATACGGCGCTTTTTTAACGACAACGATTTTACGCTGGTGGATACACCGATTTTCGCACCCTCGGCCGGCGAGGGCGCCCAGACCTTGTTCGAGGTGGACTATTTCGGAGAGCCGATGTACATGGCCCAGACCGGGCAGCTTTATCTGGAGGCCGCGGCCATGGCCTTGGGTAAGGTGTATTGTTTCGGGCCGACTTTCCGGGCGGAAAAATCGAAGACCCGTCGCCATTTGACGGAGTTCTGGATGGTGGAGCCGGAAGTGGCTTACGCACAGCTTGATGATCTGCTGGACCTGGCGGAGGATTTTATTTGCTCGATCGTGGAGCGGGTTTTGAATGAGCATCGGGAGGACCTGGAATTACTGGGTCAGGATATCAGTCGTTTGGAGCGGATTAAAAAGCCGTTCTATCGAAAGACGTATAGCGAGGCGGTGGAAATTCTGCATGGTCCGCAGGCTCGGGACCTGTTGCAGAGCGATATGGAGCGGATCAAGAGTCGTATTGAAGAATTGAAAGAGTCCATTCCCACCAAGGAGCAGAAGCGGAATCAGCAGGGAGTCAAGAAGTACAAGCAGGAGAAGCTTGCCGCCGAGGTGATTGCCGAGCGGGAAGAGTTGGCGGAGTTGGAAACGCAGTTGAAGAATATTCCCACGCACATGGAGTTGGCGGCCAACTTTGAATGGGGCAAGGATTTGGGCGGTAGTGACGAGACGATTATTTCGCGGTTGCATGATCGGCCGATTTTTGTGACGCATTATCCGCGCGGCTGCAAGGCGTTTTATATGAAGCGGGACGGCGAGGATCAACGGGTGGTGCAGAATTTCGACCTGTTGGCCCCGGACGGTTACGGGGAGATCATCGGCGGTTCACAGCGGGAAGATGACTTGGACGCGTTGCTCAAGCGGATGGAGGAAGAGGGTTTGGCCACCGAGCCTTACGAATGGTACCTGGACCTGCGTCGCTACGGCAGCGTGCCGCACGGCGGTTTTGGCCTGGGGATCGAAAGGACCGTGGCCTGGCTATGTAACCTTAAGCATATCCGCGAGACCATTGCTTACCCGCGTATGATGGGGCGGGTTTATCCGTAACGATTTGTTTGCAAACTTCCAAAAGATCATTTGAAAGAACAAGTCCGGGTAATTTTTGTCCGGGCTTTTTTTATGGTTTTGAAATTGGTGTCGCGGTGTTTAGAGCAACCGTCAGCGATGGTTAAATTCAGCTACCGTTTCGAGCATGGCCAGATAGTTGGTGGGAGAAACATAATTGGTGATGGAGTTCCCGGAGCCGCAGGCGTAACCGCCGTTGTTGCAGGCGTCGAGGATTTCGCGGGTGCGGCGACGGACGGCGTCGGGTGTGCCGCGGCTGAGCAAGTCAACGTCAATGCCACCGAGCACGGCGATGCGTTCGTGCCAGCGTTGATAAAAATGCTCGACCGGTTCGATGATGTCTTCGAAACTGTGTTTGGCGTCGATGTTGACGTCATCGACGAGGTCGGGCATGACGTTTGCGACCTGGCCGCAACTGTGCAGCAGAAAGAACCGGCCGGCATTGTGGGCGAGTTCGGCGTAACGTTTGTGCCAGGGCAAAATCCATTCGCGGAGGTGGTTCGGGCTGATCAGGGTTGAGGTTTTGAAACCCATGTCATCGCCGAGCCAAATGGCGAAGATGCGATCCATTTGGCAGAACCGTTCAAATGCGGTAAGGATAATCTGCCCGACGCGATTGATGACGTCGCGGACGAGTTGAGGATCCTCATACATAGCGATGGCGAACTTTTCGAAGCCAAGCAATTCATTCGACCATTCGAGAACGCCGCCGGAAAAGCCGACGGCCTCCATGCCGGACGGAAGACAATCGATCGCCGCTTCGGCGGGATTCATGTCGATCATTTTTTCCGTGGGCCAGGGGAATCGCTCAAAATCTTCGCGGGATTGAATCGGACCGCTCGACTCGCTGACCCAGGTGATCCGAGCGGAGGGCTCACCTTCGGCCGACTGGGATTTCTGCCAATTGACGGCGAAGGGGATTTCCACGCGGACGCGAAAGTAGTCATAGCCGAGGCGATGCCAGAGGGTGACTTGATCTTTAGCCCACGCCCGTAATTGGGCAGTCGTTGGTTTTTCAATAAAGGGGGCGAGTGGCCGTCCGGCGAGTTCAGCCAGGACGGCGTCATCGATGATCAACTCGACCAGGGGAATACGATCGGGTTTTTCTCTGCGCAGAATGGCCTTGAAACGCTCCACGTCGGGTTCGGGTTTCGGGAGGTGATCAAGTGATGGAAACATGGTGCAGTAATGGCTTCCAGTTCAACGTACACTAGCTTTTAGAGGGCCTGTTATCCGAAATTGGAGCAGGGCTAAATCGATATTCTATCCAGCTTTCTTTGCAGCCTTAATATAATCTGTGAGCAAAGGGTGAGGCAATTAATTTTCACAAAGCCTGTATTCGCCAGTCCGGGGCGGCAGAGATGAGTATTATGGGTCAAGAAGGCCGAGCGGAGGGGACAGTTGCTGGTATTGACCATTATGAGTTTGAAGCTTAGACTTTCCGGGTCTAAAAATTGACTTTGGAGAGGTGTCCGAGTGGCTTAAGGAGCAGCCTTGGAAAGGCTGTGTATGCTATATGCGTACCGGGGGTTCGAGTCCCCCCCTCTCCGTTATTATCATTTTGTTCAA
>CAZMVS010000460.1:0-2317 GCA_964569525.1 uncultured Planctomycetales bacterium | reverse complement strand
CCCCCCCCCCCTCCCCCCCCAACAACCCCCCCCGGCGGGGGGCCCCGCCGAGCTCCTTCCGCCACCATGAAAGGAAAGCGCCCCGCGCCGGCTATGATCCCCAAAGGATTGTGCAACACTTCGGCCATGAACTTTGCCGACCATCCTCCCTTACCAATGTCCGAATCTCATTTGCACGAACGGTTTGTTACTTATGCGCACCTTTTTGTGCCGGCTCTTGACTTTCAGCCGCACAAGCGAACTTCAACCTATAACGTTTATTATCGACGTATTATAATCTCTGACCGAATGATTTGCAGCCAATGGTGAAGCAGTGATGGTGACTACTGGCTGTTTTCTTCCAGCTCACGGGTCAGGCGATCAAGGTCCCGGCGAAGCTTTTGTACCTCTTTCCTGATCTCCGGGAGACGCTGTACCACCGCCAATTGCCGCTTGCAGTCATTGATAGGCACCGCTGGCTGACCGAGTACTGTAGAATTCGGTTCCACCGAGTTGGTTACGCCCGCCTTGGCTCCGATGATGGCGTTGTCGCCGATGCAGATATGTCCAACTATACCCACTTGGCCGGCCATGGTGACGTGACGACCCACGGTGACCGAGCCGGCAATCCCAACTTGGGCGACGAACATGCAATCCTCGCCTACCTTGGTTCCGTGTCCGACGGCGATCAGGTTGCTGAACTTGGATCCTCCACCCACCTGGCTGCTCCCCAGAGTGGCCCGATCAATCGTACAGTTGGCTCCGATCTCCACGTCGTTGCCGATAATCACGTTACCAATCTGCGGGATCTTTACCCACTTGTCGTTGACCGGTGCGTACCCCAATCCGTCTTCTCCGATCACCGTCCCTGCATGTAAAGTTACCCGATTACCCATCACGCAGTAGTCATAGATCACCACGTTGGGAAAGAAAACCGCGTCGTCCCCGATTCGACAACCTCGGGCAATATAGACCCCCGGATAAATCATCGCCCGTTTGCCAATTTGAACGTCCTCGCAAATATAAACGCCTGGCCCAATGTTGGCTTCCTCGCCAATCTCGGCGTTCTCTGCAATGTAAGCGTGCTTGGAAATTCCCCAAACCGGATGTCGCCGGTACCCGTGCAGACGAATGATAGAGGCGGTAACTGCCGCGTATGGGTCTGTCGTCCGCAACAGGTTTATTTCCCGATCAACAACGAAGTCGGGCTTGACCAGAACGGCGGATGCTTGCGTGGTACAAAGGCTTTTTTCATATTTCGGATTGGAAAGGAAGCTGATTTGCCCTTCCACCGCTTCTTCCAGGGTGGCGACCGAAGAAATAGGTACCGCACTATCCCCTTCCAGTTGACAGGAAATCCCCACGGAATCCAAGTATTGTACTAATTCCGCAAGAGTCAGCGATTTACGTTCCGTTTCATTCATGGCAGGGTTCGCTTTCAATAAAGGCGGTTATAATAGGTCTGGCCTGCTGGCGGTGTCAATCCGCCGGGTGCCGGCCGGCCGGGATGAACGTATTCAAAAGAGTTACATTCCCCTCATTCCATTGGTCTTCCGATTCCGTAGCATTATGATACCCCCCGAATGATAATGGAGAACCTTCGAGACTAAGTGGAATTTCGCTTTACACCTTGTCGCTTAGGGGCCTATTGTATCTTTGAGAGCCTTGTTTGAAGCGTGCTTTTTGTAAGTCCTTTACTTGAATAAGGATATGTTGGGGAAACCATGATTAATCGTGAAATTGCCAGGATTCTGGACGAAATCGCCGACCTGTTGGAAATCAGCGGCGGTGACGGCTTCCGCATCAACGCCTATCGCCGCTCAGCCCGGGCGGTGGATGAATTTGGCGAAGATGTCGCCGAGGTGAACCGCCGCAACGAGTTGCAGAAAATTCCCGGTGTGGGCAAGGGAACCGCCGACCGAATCCGCGAATACCTGGAAAAAGGTACCATTACCGTCCACCAGGAGCTGCTCACCAAGCTGCCGGCCGGCGTCCTCGAGTTGCTGAAAATCCCCACCATGGGACCGAAAAAAGTCCAGACCTTGTATCAAAAATTAGGCGTGGCCAACATCGACCAATTACGCGCAGCCATCGAAAAAGGCCAGGTCGATAACCTTCCCGGTTTCGGCCAAAAAAGCGTGGAGAAAATACTGGAAGGCATCGCCTTCCTGGATCGCTCCGCCGGGCGAACACCAATGGGTATTGCCGTGGAAATCGCCGAATCCATGCGTGACGCGGTGGCTGATTTTCCCGGCGTAAAACGCGTGGAGATCACCGGCTCTCTCCGTCGTGGTTGCGAAACCATTGGTGATATCGACCTGCTTTGCGAGGCCGCCGA
>CAZMVS010000459.1:0-8411 GCA_964569525.1 uncultured Planctomycetales bacterium | reverse complement strand
GGGATAGTGATGCCGGGGCTGGCCCTGGCGCATCAACTTTATCTCAGCGTGCAGGCCCTTGGGCATGGGCGGTCCGGAACCCAGGCCCTGATGCTGGCTTTGGAGCACCTGGTCAACTTGGGCGATAAGGGGGATTAAAGCGCGTTGCTGCTTGACCCTGATAGCTTCTCTTGTTAAGGTTCATAAGGAGTAGAAAATGCGGCACACAGGCTGGATTCCTCTCCTAAAAGCCGGTTTGTGCCGATTGAAATTGAGTTTTGGAGAGGTGGCAGAGCGGCTGAATGCACCGGTTTGCTAAACCGGCGTACGGGGTCACACCCGTACCGCGGGTTCGAATCCCGCCCTCTCCGCTGCCAAAGACACCCTCGCGTTCACGATTGTGATGCGAGGGTGTTTTGTTTAAGTCAGTTTTCTATTTTTCCAATCTTCAATAAAAAGGTGTTTCGTGTTCGTTTACGTGATTCAATTCTGAAAGGTTAAGATGGAATGCGTGTTTATTCCATGTGGCTGTTTTTGGGAGTAATTTTTTGCGGCACAGGAGCCTTTGCCGGCGAGCGGCCGAATATTGTCATCATTCTTTCCGACGATATGGGATTTTCGGATATCGGCTGCTATGGGGGGGAGATTCGCACGCCGCAATTGGATCGACTGGCAGGTGATGGATTACGTTTTACTCAATTTTATAACACCAGCAGATGTTGTCCGACGAGGGCATCATTGTTGACGGGTCTTTATCCGCATCAGGCAGGCATGGGCTGGATGACGCATGATCGCGGTTATCCGGGATACGAGGGGCAACTGAATGAGCATTGTGTGACCATAGCGGAGGTGCTGAAGCCGGCGGGTTACCGCAATTATGCGGTGGGCAAGTGGCACGTTGTTCGCCGCAAGGATATGAGGCCTGAAGGTGATAAAAGTGGTTGGCCGCTGCAGCGGGGCTTTGATTGATATTATGGAACGATTATCGGGGCGGGAATTTAAAGCGTGATAACGGGCTTTACTGGGAGCACGAGGGGAACCGGGCTGTTCGGGTAGGTCGCTGGAAGCTTGTCGCCCGAGGGAAAGATGGGCCGTGGGAATTATACGATATGAAAAGCGATCGCACGGAGATGCATGATTTGGCGGCACGGTATCCGGAGCGGGTCAAAAAGATGGGGCAGCTGTGGCAGGACTGGGCCGATCGAGCAAATGTGTTTCCGCTTCAGCCAAATTTTAAGAAACGACACAGAGGGAAAACGTTCAACAGAAAAAATTGACTATATAGAAGATGAGCGCACACGGTGGGCCGACCGTGTGCGCTCCATGTCCACCCTACGTCGGGTGGCCAAACCAACAAATTGGAAACTTCTACCTCCTTAAATTTGATCGCGTTGTTACGCGAAGCAGCATGAGGCCGGTGGCCAGCAAGGCCAACTGGATAAGGCTCATGGTGCCGCAGCAAGGAGGCCAGATTAAGTTATCTTTATCGTTGTTTTGGTCCTGGTCTTGGTCCTGATCATTTTCGGTATTATCTTTTTCTTGAGAAGTGTCATCGCCACTAGGATTTGTTTCACTTCCGTCCTCGTCATCAGGATTCGTAGCGTCTTCGCCGTCATCATCATCTTCTTCTTTCGGTTCACCAACCGTATCTTCAGCTTGACGAGCTCCGACGGCGTAATAGCTGACCGAATCGCGGACAACCCAGAAGGTCACATCTCCATCGTCATTAATCTGGTAACCGTAATCCCCTACCACATCGGTTGGTTCCGCATTGCCTTGGTTATTGCTTCCGGCAGGAACCCAGCAGGGTGGATCCTGGTTTTCATCGAGCACGTGGATTTCCAGATCTTCGGGATTCAACTCCAGGGCCTCTAACTCTTCCGCGGTAATGGTGATGGAAATGATGATGTAATATTCGCCATCAGCGGCAGAGGTATTCACTTTCAGAGTACGTCCCAAAGCGTTATTTTCCTGGAAGCCATTAAATGTTCCGGTATTGGGGCCCGGGGCATCATACGGTCCCATGTTGCCCTCAGTAACGATGAAGGAGAAGACTTTGCCAGCTTGAGCATCTCGTGCCTGGATTTGGGCGAGGATTTGAGTTTTATTTTTGTCACCGTAGGCAGTTCCGTTGTATTCGCCAAACTGGTTGGTCCTTCCGTTCCCTTTGTTCGGTGAATCGCTGGAGCCGCCGCCACCAGAGGGAGGTGGAGACGCGGGGGCATCGCAGGCATCGCCAATGCCATTGCCGTCAGAATCTTCCTGACCGGGGTTGTATACATTGGGACAATTATCCACGTCACCGCAAATTCCATCGCCATCGGCATCATTGTGGGCATCATTCGGGCATGCGTCACAGGCATCGCCCAAGCCATCGTTATCGGAATCGGACTGGCTGGTGTTAGGGACGTTGGGACAATTGTCTTCTGAGTCAGAAATACCGTCGCCATCCGTATCGGCTGGTTCTTCACCACCTTCGCAGGCATCCCCGATTCCGTCGCCGTCCGAATCAGCCTGGTCAGCGTTGGGGGTGTTGGGACAATTATCCACGTCGCCGCAGATCCCATCGCCGTCGGCGTCGTTGTCGGGATCATGCGGGCAGGTGTCACAGGCATCACCTATACCATCCCCGTCGGTATCGACCTGATCGGTATTGGGGACATCGGGGCAGTTGTCATCGACATCGGGAATACCATCCTCATCTGAATCAGCGCCCTCTTCGCAGGCATCGCCAATACCGTCACCATCCGAATCGGCCTGGTCGGGATTTGGCGTGTTGGGACAATTGTCCACATCGCCGCAAACCCCATCGCCATCGGCGTCGTTACCGGGATCATTCGGGCAGGTGTCACAGGCATCGCCCATACCATCGCCGTCGGCATCGGCCTGATCGGCATTGGGTGTATTTGGGCAGTTGTCATCGACATCAGGTATACCATCCCCATCAGAATCAGCATCCTGATCACAGGCATCACCAACACCGTCGCCGTCTGAATCGGCCTGGTCGGCATTGGGCGTATTGGGGCAATTGTCCACGTCACCGCAGATCCCATCGCCATCTGCGTCATTATCGGGATCATTCGGGCAGGTGTCACAGGCATCGCCTACGCCATCACTATCCGCGTCGGCCTGATCAGCGTTTGGCGTATTGGGGCAGTTATCCTCATAATCATCAACACCATCCCCATCAGAATCTTGAGACTGCACAGGCTCGGTGCGGAAATAATCGATGAGACCGGAATAGGCAGGTGCATCTTCTTCGTCTGATGTAGCGGTGGCAAAAAACGGCCCCACGGCAGTTACGTTAATCTCATCATCAAAACTGACCGCTTCCGTCCAAGTCTGACCATCGTAGGAATACTTGAAGGTCCAAGTATGGCTGTTACGTTGGAGACTGAGATATACGGGAAAGGCAGAGTCAATAACTGCATTCAATTTGGCAGCTCCATCACTACCATTCACGCTTGCGGCAAAGATATGAACAGAGCCTTCATTGCTGTACACATCGAAACGGAGGAATCGCGTTGTGGACTCCTCCACCAGGAAGCCGAATCCTTGGTATTTTTCAGTTACGGGGGCATCAAATTTACCCTCGATATAGAAGTTGGCATTTGTGGCGGTTTGCATAATGCGGGGGGCTTCGTCTTGGGTGGTCCACTTGTCGTGTCCTCCGGGACCGGCAGGAATATCAATCTGGACCTGGGTACCAGTCATGGTAAGAGTGGTATCCCCCACGTGATCGATGAAGGTCCATACGTTAGTATCCAATGCAGCATCGTTAAATTCGTCCGATACGATTCCAGATGGATTTCCTGCTTGTGCCCATGCCTGGGCAGCCACCAGAGAGACGCTGATCCACAAGAAGGCAACCGTACGGAGGATCATTTTAGACGTCCTTTTCATGGCTTGTTCCTTTATGAAAGAAGGGCCAGTAATTCTTTACGGGGATTGGGCACCACGCCGTCTTCACGACACCGAATACAATCGAAACCATAGAACGGTTTTGCCGGCCTCAATATGCCTTCCCTGGTATATTGCTTGGCGGCAGTACTCGCGAGGGTAACATTACCATTCTGATACTATTTTATTTTTGCCCTAATCGTTATCCCCCAGTGGACAACTTTCTTAGCCTTCAAGCAAAAAGCCTTCTAAGAAATGCCGTCTCAATGATGTGTCCCCAATATCGTCATTGATCCTAGATCGCGCGCCGGGCAATGACCACAAATTCTCTTGAATTTACGGAGCAATTTTATCTGTCATTAATGGATAGTTCTTTCATGGTAATTTAGCGTTATTGTTAACCCACTATTACTGATATTTTCCTATCAAGAAGGGGGCTCAGGCACGGTTAAAATCCACGATACGGAATGCGCCAGACCTATTCACGGCACGCCAGGGCAGATTGAAATGTAACGAGAGAGTGATTGGTACGAATTTAAGCGGCATTGCTGTACTTCCGTCGTTTCATACGTGCACAAGCAGAACATTTTATTGCTAATTTAAATACGTAATTTTTTCATTTTGCAGTTGGCGTACCCACGAGTTAATGAATAATGACATGACTTGAGCGGCATGTTAAACCCTACATGTTTAATGCATGGATAATTAATGAATAACCGTGTCATGATGATCTTTGTTGTATTACAAATCCGCGTATTTTTTACGATAAACTGCTGGGGATATTCGAAAGAATAACCATCCCTCATATTTTAGGGATATCTACAAAATGCACTCCCGGAATAAACGGTTTATTACAAAAATCCATTCATAGCATACAATGACGAAAAATGTGAAAGGACTTCAATGAAACAAGGAACACCTCACCATACGAATCATAGAAAAATTTTGGATCATCAGGGAGTTGAAGAGGAATTCAAGCAACAAGCAGAAATCTTAAGAAGCGGAATGGCCAAAGTAAGCCATACACTTACGGCCACCCGGAGTAAAATTAAGAAGGGAAACCACACGATGGATTCATGGTCCGCTCTTCAAGCCTGGCCTATCGCCTGCGTATCTGCAAGCGGGGAAATTCTATACGCTACGGCGAAAGCCCAAGCCGCGTTGGCAAATGTCTCGGATCCGGGACAAACATTGCCGGTGTGGAGACTGGGTAAGGATTTGATGGAAAAGATCAAACAAGCGGTTAACGAGGATCACAGAACCGGTGTTTGCACTCTTTTTCGGCGGGACGGGCAACTGGGAGACTATACTTTATTGGTGAAAAGCATGGAATTGAATTCCGAAAGAGTACTTTCGCTGATGCTGATCGATGGGGACCTGGGATCTGGATCGTTTATTGACAATACGTGGTTTGAAATATTCGGATTCGCCGTGTGTGAAAATGACAAGGGACATTAAGGGACGGTCGGCTGGGTACGGAAACCGTTAGCAAAAAAGGGATAACAACGAAAGGTTCGCTGTATAATGCGATTAGGAAAGGCATCTGCTTATGGTGTGTTTGCGACGATTTATATAGCGGAGCATGAGAAGGAAGGCCCGATCCAAGGCCGGGACGTGGCGGAATCCTGCGGCATTCCCGTCGAATACTTGTTGAAAATTCTTCAGCAGCTGGTTAAGGCACAAGTTTTGCGTAGTGTAAGGGGGCGAGGTGGAGGATTTCTCCTCCGGCGATCGGCTTCTAAAATCACCTTGCTGGATATTGTTCAGGCCATTGAAGGCCCCATAGAGGGGGAGTTAACCGTGCGGGGGGAAGTACATACATCGAAGATTTCCCTAGCCAAAGTGGAGAATGTCTGGGGCAAACTGGCGGATAAGGCCAAATCCGTTTTGCGTACTACTACTATCAAGCAACTCATGATGTAAACATACCAATGAAATAGCCTCTAGTAAGTTTTCTTAATGTTTCTTTACATTTCCAGGTAACAATTGTTCCAGGGGAACATATCGCCAACTACTAACTAAAGAAATGGCGGTATAACAAAGGATTTTCAGGTCCAGGCTCAAGGACATATGGCGGACATAGGCAACGTCATAGCGGATCCACTGGCTGAAATCCTCATCCTTACGATTATGCCTGCAAATCTGCCACAAGCCGGTAATGCCAGGACGTACGGTCAATCGGGCCTGGCGCCAAGGCACGCATATCTGGTTTTCCCTAAACGGCGAGGGCCGCGGTCCAACAAGGCTCATATGCCCGAGCAGAACGTTGATCAATTGTGGCAATTCATCAACATTCAGTTTGCGTAGCCATGCGCCAAAACGGGTAATCCGTTCGTCATTGGCGAGGTTAAATTGCGGGCCATCGACCTCGTTAAGGCTGTACAATTGGCGTTGTAATTTATGCGCGTTTGAACACATGGTACGCAGCTTGAAACAGGGAAATTCGCGCTGGCCCCGCCCTTCCCGACGATGCACAAAGAAGATGGGCCCGGGGGAATCCATTTGTTGCAAAAGAATAATAATTGGCATGAAGGGGAGGCAAAGCAGGATTCCGACGACAGCTCCTGTTATATCGATACATCGCTTAAAAAGGAAATAAAGTTTTTTTTGGCGGATATACCGAAAATGGGAATGTTGATTTTCGTGCCCGTTCTGCCATGACATGGGATTGTGCCAAATTTTCCGGCCCAACAAGTTCGTTTGCCCATTGCTGTGACCTCGACCGACGGCATCCACCAACGGTTTCGTCGGTTCTACAATACATCCTTCAGGCAATAGCGAGCGGGCTATGAGGGCTTTTCTCTTCACCAAGCTGTCGCGGCCCACAACACACGGACCGACGATGGTAGCGTCCGGCTCTATCCGTGCTCCAGTCTGGATAACTACCGGCCCCAATATTGAAACGGAGGGATGCAGGCCGACTCCTTCCGCTATTAGCACATTGGAGCAATGTAACCGATATCCACGAGGTTTTTTACCGTTATCGATTTGCCGTGATATCATCCGGCGATTCAGTTCCAGCAGTTCCTGGGGGTGGTCCAAATCGAATAAGTGCTCGGCAGAAAGCCGATCTCGCGAGGGCAAGCCCTGAGCGGCCAACGTGGTTCGTGTTGGGCTAATGGGGTATGACAATGTAGATTCAGCCAATTGCTGGGGCATCGCGGCACATAGTACAACCGGTTCGTTTCCCTGGAGCCAGGAAACCTTATCATAAAGGCGGCGGATGCGTTTCACGTCACCGCGATGATCCAAAAGGATTCGTTCTGAGGCGTTTTTCGTGTCGGCATTCAAGGCTGCAAAACAAGCCAAAGTTTTTTCCCGTTGTGAGGTCTCGATCAACTCCGAAGCAAGTGGAAGGTCATCCGCCCAATACCGGGAGTCATAAACGACAATATGGTCACCGCTTTCCTGGCCTTCGATTAAATCCTGGAGGTGATCAAGGAAGACGAATTCCAATGAGCATATGGATTTCAGGAAGGAAATTCCGGTTGTGTCCTCATGCGGAGTAACGATATAAATACGATCAGGATCGGCTGGATGTATTTTTTGCAAAAATGCGTCGAGCACATTGCCCGTACCCAATGGCAAACACAACAAAGAAGGTGTTTCGGGCAGGGAATACAGATATTCCGGGCGATAATCAAATATCAAGGCGATGGTCGCCACAAAAATACCTCGCGAATTGGATTAAGGATGACCAACTTAATATATCCTACCGATGCCTGAAGCTGCCTTGTTGAAATACAGAACCAAAATGGTTGCTAAAATTGGACATGCAAAGAAACTTCCCACAAAGAATATGCCTTTGTGGTATCAATATTTGCGGAAGGTAAGCCTCGGATATCCTATATTTTAAATTTCCTTTTGTGAGATATTTTGTTGCTCACAATCTCTGTTTGTTTTTATAGACCGCCGTATGCCATCCGGCCAACATAAAGAGGACTTTTGAGATCTGATATTTGCGTGGGGATCCAAGGAGACTTCGAGCTTCATTCTTAACATTGCGGGACCATCTCTGGGAGAATATCCATGACCGTATTAACGCGTGGTCCCGCTATACCGGCTTTAACCTTCCTTTATTAATTATCCAAAATGTAGAGAACAAGAATCGACCATGCCTTTGTATACAGCACTATAGGGCCTTTCCAAATAAAACAAAGATAGCAGGTATAAGTCTCAACGGATCACAAAGGCATCATATGGTTTGGTGTTCCTGAATTTAATCACAATTTAAGGGAGGCAAGGGAGGGCAAAGAAAGAAAATTTGGTCTTCTAAAAACAAAATTATGTTGTCAGTAATCCAAGCACTGCTATAACAGAAAATAGACAAGCAATGTCCGGGCTTGATACAGCCTATCAATATTTCGGCTACCAAGGAGGAAAGCAACTTGGAAGCTAAAAGGAGGGATTATACTTTACTTTTTCCCACCTTTTATTACCTGATTCACGGGTTTGGGCCAAAAGGAATCGATCCCTATGAAAGCGATTCTTCTTGCGGGTCAATTCGATTGGGGCGGCTGCCCATTGAATTC
>CAZMVS010000458.1:0-1753 GCA_964569525.1 uncultured Planctomycetales bacterium | reverse complement strand
ACCGTTCTGCGGATACTCCCGAAAAACAGGGCAAGATTATTTCCCAGGCCATTGCTAAACAGGTGGAAATGATTAGCCAGGTCCAACCCGACGCGGATATCGTCACCAATCTCTGGGCCGAAGGCGTCAGCCTATACAAAAACGGACTGCTGCACATCCCCGAAGGCGTGACCATCATTTGGCCGGATAACGGCACTGGCACCATCCTCGACGGTGGAGACGTGAAAGCAGGACAAGGTGTGTATTATCACACCGCCATGGTCAGTAACCGGGACAATCAATTGACCGAACTGGTCCCGCCCGGCAGAATCTTTTCCGAACTCGGCCGATTCGTTCAAGCCAAAGCCACTGATTTTTTCCTGGTCAACGTCAGTGATATCCGCCCGGTTCCGTTGAGCACCGAAGCCGCCATGCGCTTCGTATGGAATCCCAAACCGTTCATGAACAAAAAACCGGCTGCCGCCATGACCGATTTCATCAATGGATGGTGCGAGCGGCAATACGGCGAGCAGATGGCCGCCAAGGTGACCGAGGTTATCGAAGATTACTTCAATATACCCTATATGCAAAAATCCCAGGACGGCGAACATCGACTGCTGACCATGCAAAAGGATATGCTCCAACGGATAAATCAACTACTCTTAAAACAGCAGAAACCTAGCGACAGAATGCTCGATTACGCACGCAAGGCCGTTCAATACGTGGAAGAATCCATCGCCTACCTCGGCGAGTTGTCCAAAAAGGCGGGGCAATACACCTACCGTGTACCGCGTAATCGTTGGGACTACTACCAGGCCCACACGTTAAGCCAGATCGCCGTCCAGCGGCACCTGTCCCAAAGCCTGCGTGATACCGCCCAGGCCGTATTGGCTTTTGGCGAAGATGATCGTTCCACCGCCGTGAAGAAAGCCGAGAGCGCCCTGCAGGAACTGGACTACACCATGTCCGCCCTGCGCAAGGCGGAAAA
Source organism: uncultured Planctomycetales bacterium (assembly GCA_964569525.1). GTDB lineage: Bacteria > Planctomycetota > Phycisphaerae > UBA1845 > PWPN01 > JAAYCU01. The sequence continues at coordinate 786 of CAZMVS010000458.1, read as the reverse complement.
AGGCAAGTGGCGAGGCTTCTACCAGAACGAAATGTTCACCAAAATCTATTACGTTTACGATTTGAACCGCAAGCTGCTGGCTCAGCTGAAAGATGAAGACGTGGAATTCATCCGCGATACACCGCGATACCCCGAATTGTACCAGTACCAGGAAAAAATGCAGGACAACTATCCGTTGTTCTACCCTTCGGATAAAACCCTGCGAGAATAGCTCCCCCTTATAAACACTGAACGCGCATTACAAAAGCCCGGAAGTTAATCGGCTCCCGGGCTTTTTGCTGCGCTTATATTGTTTTGAACTAACGGGACAGCCAACCACCATCAACCGGAAAAATACTGCCTTGGCAATAATCCGAAGCAGCCGAGGCCAAATAGATAGCCATGCCCGCTAAATCTTTCGGATCGCCCCAGCGGCCGGCGGGAATCCGCTCCAGGATCGCCTTGCTCCGCTGCGGATCATCGCGCAAAGCCTTGGTCGCCGGCGTAGCGAAATAACCCGGAGCAAACGCGTTAACATTGATCCCCTTGGGCGCCAGCTCGTTGGCCATGCTCTTGGTAATACCTGCCACGGCAGACTTGGACGCGGTATAAGACGGAATCAAAAGCCCGCCCTGGAACGAAAGCATTGAAGCGGTATTCACAATCTTGCCCCCGTCGCCCTGCTCGTCCATCACCTTGGCCACCGCCTGACTCAGGAAAAAGATGCTCTTGAGGTTGATCTGCATCACCTCGTCCCAATCCTTCTCCGAAAAATCAAACAACTTTTCACGGCGAATGATACCGGCA
>CAZMVS010000457.1:0-9481 GCA_964569525.1 uncultured Planctomycetales bacterium | reverse complement strand
GAAAAGGGGGGTGTTTAAACCCCCCGGGCCAGTTTTCCAAGGGTCTGAACGAGTTAAAGGTTGATCATTTCGACATTGTGATCAACCTATCGGATACGGAGCCTTCCGAGGTTTATGCGCAATTACCCGGTTATCCGATCCTGGTGCAGTGGGATCTGCCTGATCCGTCCTTTTACGAGGGGGATGATGAGCAGCGGTTAGAATTTGCCACGGAAGTGGCAGAGATGCTTCGCCAGCGGATCGAACGGATGGTCAGTTTGCAAATCGAAGAACTGACTGACGAACAATTACTGGAAGAGCTGCAACAGATGGCGCGAGCCTGACGAAATGTCGTCTAATGCGAGTTGACACAGGCATTTATTAAGTTTCATATTTGCACAAACAATGCCTATTTTACTTTTTCACTCCTGAGCAACAGGATGTTTTGACCGCGGATTTTGCGGCTTCCTTTTACTCATTTCTTTTTTTTCATGCCCTGATCATTGAGTGTGCGGCTGAGCGTCACTAGGACGCAACCATCGCTTTGGCCGATAGTAAACGAAAATAAGCGTGGCGGCCTGGTGCAGCCTTGAACCGCGCGTATCCGGCCTATATCTATCCGCCACCACCATCTCGAAAAACAAGCTTGAAAGGAGAAGACGATGGCTGAGCAACCTCTGCCTCCTTACTTGGCATCCGCCAAGGCTAATCCTGCGGGAAACCGGGCGTCCTGGTTTAAGACTACGGCCCCCTCGTATGCCGGCATTTTTTTATGGATCGCCTTCTATGATTCGCTGGGGAAAACGCTGAGCTGGGGGAATGTGTCATCGGCACTATTCGGTCTGGTGCTGGCCTGCCTGATTTGTTACTTCTTATTTTACAAGGTGTTCGGCATACTGGGGATGAAAACAGGGATGCCCTTGTACGTGGTGGGCAGCTCTACATTCGGGACCAAGGGGGGTTATCTGTTCCCCGGAATTTTCATGGGCATCTTGCAGGTTGGCTGGTATAGCGTGGGCACCTATTATGCCACCAAGCTGCTGCTCGGGGGATTCGGGGCGGGGAACATGGCCAAGACTGTCTTCGATGTAGAGCCCGCCCAGCAGGGATTCAGCCTGCTTTTCGTAATCCTGGCCATTGCCTGGGGCTACATTTTTGCCATAGTAGGGGCCAAGGGGATTCAATATGTGGGTAAAGTATCCCAGTTTTTCCCCATTGTACCGCTAATCATGTTGATCGTGACTGCGGTAGCGGGTCTGTCAACGGTCGGTCAATTTGAACCCACGGCAGAGAACCCCAATAACCTGATTGCCATTGGCCTGATGATTCAGCTGGTGGTTGGTTTTTATGCCACTGCAGGTGCGGCAGGCGTGGACTTCGGCCTGAACAACCGCAACGAGCGGGATGTGAATCTGGGCGGGCTGGTCGGAGTATCCTTGATCGGGCTGGTGGCAGGCGGACTGGCCATTCTGACGGTGGCGGGTGCCCACGGAAAAGCCCCAGATTTGGAATCGTTTTTATATTCGAAAACGATATCAACAGTGATGGGGGATGGCTTTGGAAAGGTATTTTTAATTCTATTCGCCGTTGGTTCGATGGCACCGGCCTGTTTTTGTTCCTTCATTATTGGCAACAGTTTATCGACCATGTTACCCGGTTTACCACGGATGACATGGACCCTATTGGGAGCAACGGGTGGAATTATTATTGCGGCCCTCGGGTTGGCAGGTCACCTGGAGCCGTTTTTCGGTTTGATCGGGGCATCATTTGGTCCGATTTGTGGAGCGATGGTGGCGGATTACCTGTTGTCGGGACGGAAATGGAACGGGCCTCGAGCGGGAGTGAGCATCCCCGGGTATCTTTCGTGGATCGTCGGTTTCCTAGTCGGTGTTTGCAACAATGACTTGGTGGGAATTTTACCCAGTTGGCATCCGACGGCGGTTTATTCTTTCATTGTGGGCTTTGTGTTGTACGCCATTCTGGCCAAGGCGGGGCTGGAACCGGAGACGGTCTCCATGCCGGAGGCAGAAAAGGAACCGCTACCCGAGCAGGAGGAACCGACGGCGGCACCACAGGAAATTGAATAAAGCGGTTAAACGTAAGTTGAGCACAGGAAATCACCGTCGATTCGGCTTATGAGCCGGGCCGGCGGTGATTTTTTCAGCGTTGGGGCATCGGACAAGGAGGTCTGCCGCGCTTGAATTCCCCCGCCGAGGCGTCTATCGTACCGTTTTTCAGGGAATCAAACTGTTATGTTGGACCAGATAAAAGAAGATCTCAAGAAAGCGGCTGAGGAGGCGGAACAGATAATTGCCTCGGCGAGCGAGGTGGACGAACTCAAGCAGGCGGAGAACCGCCTGACGGGCAAGAAGGGTTCGCTAGGCAAGCTGCTGAGCACCATCGGCAAGTTGCCCAAAGAAAGTCGGGGCGAGGCCGGCAAGATCATCAACGAGGCGAAGAAACAGATTCAGCAGCGTTTTGCCGAGGCCGAGGAGCAGTTGGCTCAAAAAGCACCGGCCCAGCGGCGTGGTGAATCGACCTTTGATCCGTCATTGCCGGGGCCGGTAGTCCCGCGGGGCAGTGTGCACCCGGTGACTGCGGTGCAGTGGGAAGTGGAAGATATCATGTCCCGGCTGGGCTTTATCACCGTGGCCGGCCCGGAGATGGAATCCGATTATTATAATTTTGAGGCCTTGAACATTCCTGCCTGGCATCCGGCCAGAGACGTACAAGATACGTTTTGGCTAACGAATGGCTGGCTGTTGCGGACACATACGTCGCCCTGTCAGGCCCGGGCTATGGAGAAGCTTGGCCCACCGCTACGGGTGATCGCGCCGGGCAGATGCTTTCGATACGAAACGGAAGACGCCTCGCATGCCAACACGTTTTATCAATTGGAAGGATTGATGATCGACCGGGATATTTCGATCGCCAATCTTATCGCGGTGATGAAATTAATCCTTTCGGAGATTTTCCGCCGGGACCTCAAGGTTCGTCTTCGGCCGGGATATTTTCCCTTTGTGGAGCCCGGTTTTGAGTTGGATATGGAATGCGAGATTTGCGGCGGGGAAGGTTGTGCGACTTGTAAATACAGCGGGTGGGTTGAGATTCTACCTTGTGGGATGGTGCATCCGAATGTGTTGCGGTGCAGCGGAATTGACCCGCACGAATATACGGGCTTTGCCTTTGGTTTGGGACTGACCCGTCTGGCAATGATGCGGTATGGGGTAAGTGACATTCGCGGGCTTAACAGTGGAGACTTGCGAGCGGTTATTCCTCCGGAGCAGCGTCATGGGCCGGCGGTTATCGATAAGACCCGCTGAAAATAATGGACGATCTGCGAAGAAAAGAAAAAGTGTTAGTTGCTCGGAAGTTCAGACCTTTAGAGAGAATCGTGGTTTAAGATAAATGCTTATTTCATTGAACTGGATTCGTGACTTTGTTGACTTGCCGGCGGATATTGATCCGCAGGTATTGGCGGAACGTTTCACCATGACCACCGCCGAGGTGGAGGGCGTCGAGCACGTGACGTGTAAGGCTAAGGGTTTGGTGGCTGGTGAAATTGAAGACGTCGATCCCATCGGCGGGCCGCAAAACCTGTATGCGGTACGGGTTAATACCGGCGGGCAACGTTTTGATTCGGTGACCGCGGCGGAGAACTTACATAAAGGGGATAAGGTTATTTTCGCGCCGCCCGGTGCGCATTTACCCGAAGTTGGGGAAGTAACCGAGCGGCAAACCTCCACCGGTCATACCAGTGCGGGGATGATTGTTTCGGGGGATCTTTTGGGATTGCCGACCGTTGGTCAGCAGGCGATGTGGCTGCCTCCGCGGACGGAAGCCGGCGTGCCGATTGATTTGGACGAGTTTGATGACTGGGTAATCGAGGTGGACAACAAGTCGATTACTCATCGTCCTGATTTGTGGGGGCATTACGGGATTGCCCGGGAAATTGCAGCTATCTACAAACGTGATCTGCAACCTTATCCTGTTGTTCTGCGACAGGAACTGGAAGAAATCGACCGACCGGCAGTCCCGATCGAAATTGATAACGCGGAGAAGTGTCCCCGTTATACCGGGCTGCGCTTTTCCGGTGTTCGCCGCCAGCCGGCACCGTTATGGATGCAGGTTCGTCTTGCGCACGTCGGCTTGCGACCTATTGATATTCTTGTGGACCTGACCAACTACATCATGGTTGAACTGGGTCAGCCGATGCATGCCTTTGATGCGGCCAATGTTGATCGCATCGAGGTAGCCGAGGCAAAGCCGGGTGAGAAGTTCACCACGCTTGACGGCATGGAAAGGACGATGCCCAAAGGGGCGTTGATGATTCAGTCGCATCGCAAGTCGGTGGCGTTGGCGGGCATTATGGGTGGTGCGGACACGGAGATTACCGAAGATACGACCGACTTGTTGTTGGAAAGTGCGAATTTCGAGCCGGCAGTGATCCGCCGATGCGCAACGGCGTTAGGTCATCGTACCGATGCCAGTGCCCGCTTCGAAAAATCACTCGATCCGCATAACACCGTCTTGGCCATTCAGCGTTTCGTGCACTTGGCCCGTCCTGAATTGCCTGAGATGACCTTGACGAGCAAGTTGTCGGATGCTTTTCCGCACCGGCCGGAGCCGACTGTTGTACAAGTGGATCCGAAGTTCGTTTCCCGTTATTTAGGTCGGCCGGTGCCCGTGGAGGAGATTATCAGCATTTTGACTCCGCTGGAATTCGGTGTTCGCCAAGAGGGAGAGGTTCTGGAGGTTGCCGTTCCCACCTTCCGAGCCACCAAGGATGTGGGAATCGAGGCGGACATAATTGAAGAAGTGGCGCGGTTTATTGGCTATGATTCCATCGATCCGGTCATGCCGGAGGTAACCACTCGCTATGCCGACCCGGACCGTAATGCCCAACTGGCCAATAAGACGCTTGATCTTTTCTGTGGAGGGATGGGGTACGCGGAAATACACCGGTACATTTGGTTTGATAACAACTGGTTGAAGACGTTGGATTATGATCCGGGGCCAACGATAACTTTACAGAATCCGGCGGCCTTTGGGCTGGAACGTTTGCGCACCACCTTGATGCCGGGAATTTTGTCGGCGGTTGAGTTGAACCGGCGCCATATTGACAGTTTTGAGCTGATTGAGATTGGCAGCGTTTTTTATCCCAAGGAGAGTACTGATCCCGCCGACGCCCAAGACCAACATCTGGGTTTGGCCATGGTGGCTCCGGGGCGCAAGGCGGTTCATGAAGAGAATCTTTTGCGCCGATTGAAGAGTGACTTGGAGACGTATGCTTACCAGGTATGCGGGGAGCCATTGCGATATGCTCCCGGCGTGTCGGAGGCGCCGTGGGAACATGCGGACAAAACGGCAGCGGTCAATCTTGACGGTCAAAACATTGGGCGGATAACCGCGGTACCTTCTGAATTCAAACGGCGGATCGACGAGCATTTGCAGGCCTGGTCGATTGTATTGGCGGAGATAAACCTATCCGCATTGGCTGATCGGCCGGTGCAGGTTCGTAAACTGGTGCCGGTACCGGTTTACCCTGCGGTTGATGTGGACTTTTCCTTTTTGGCAGACGCCCGGCGGCGATATACGGAGATCGAAGATATTCTGCGTAAGTACGATTACGAGTTGTTACGTCGGCTGGCCTTTGTGGACAGTTACGAAGGTGGATCGGTGCCGAGCGGTCAGCGAAGTTTTACGTTCCGAGCCACGATTGCTGATCCTACGCGCACGCTGACCGAGGAAGACGTCCAGGGTTTCCGAAACAGTTTTCTCGAATACTTAAACGTCCATCAGTTCCAATTGCGCGGCTGATTTGCCCAATGCAAAGCAATATGAAATTAAGATCGGGAGGCTTTTGTTTGCAGAAGCTGCGCAGATTGACCTGTTTGCTGTGCGCGGTGGTAATTATTTTTTGTAACGCGCGCCATGTATTTGGCCAAATGGTGCCGGCTAGTCATATCCGCGAAGATCAAACCTGGCGGGGAGAAGTTTTAATTCGCCGGCAGGTAATAATCTCAGCGGCCACGGTCAGGGTGGAACCGGGCACCACGATTTGCTTTGCAGGCCGGTCGCCGGAGATTCAGCTGGGCAGTCCCATGATGATTGATTCGGTCGAAACCCCGGCACCACGATTGATCCTGGCGGGTTCAGCGGAAAAGCCAGTAGTGCTGGAAAGTACTCAAGGGCAAACACCGGGAATAATCACTACGTCTCCTACCAGTCATGGATCGATCATCGCCCAACATGCTATTTTCCGTCGACTGGGAAAGCCATTGGAGGGTGCGCGTTTTAGACCGGCGATCGAGGTACAGTTGGTAGGCCGATATGATGACCTGTGGTTGCGCGATTGTCGATTTGAAGAATGCGGACCGGTCAAAGCGTCTTTTTACAGTGCCGGTTGCGGGGCGGAGGTTGCTGATTGTGATTTTGTAAAGACTTGCGGGGACGTCGCGTTGAATTTTTCCGGTGGCGGATCAGGGATTAAAGTAATCAGCGGGAACCGTGCAGATGCCGCCTTTCGCATCAGTTGCCCGCAAATCCTGTTGCAAGAGAATGTGCTGATCGGGGAGAAGGCGGCCATTACGGTTAACGCCCTGAGCAAAAAAGCGATTTCCATACAGCGGAATTACGTGCACTGTACGACGAAAACGGATACCGGCCGTTATGCATTGAAATGTGATGCGGCCTCCGCTTCGTTGAGGGGGAACGTATTGAAAGGTGGAACCTATTGTGTAGCCGCCGCCCCGCAGGAGGTATGGGGTAACGTGCTGATTGGCGTGGCGGGTTTGAAAGCGCGGTTCAACGTGCCCGAGTTGCGGGTGCAGGAGCTGAAGTCAACGACCACAACACATTACCTTTTGACTGGTTTGTGTTCCGAGACGGTGGTGCGGGACAATCTGTTTTTAGGGCCGGCTTATGCTGGTTTAGCAACGGCGGGTCAGGCTGGTAAATTGCGGATCGAGCATACCCTGTTTGATGGCGGGGGCCAGGCAAAACGGGCGATTTACTTCAATGTCATTGAAGGCGAGCCGCTCCATGGGCAATTGAAGCACAACGTGTTTACCCGTTGCGAGCAGATACCCGTTTTTGATCACGCCGGTTCGGCGAAGACGCTGGATAGGGTGGGGGATAATGTTTTCGCCGGTTTTGACGGGCCGATCTATGAAAACATTCAATCCGTGAAAGAAGATTCAGCTCCCGGCGATCAGCGGGTGGATAACTTCAAGCAGTTGCGCCTGGGCCTGGCGGTTTCGACCCAGATCGCTGACAAGGCGGAGCAACGCCTTGTTCGTGGTGAACTTTCCGTCCAGAAGGTTCGCGATATGTGGTTTAATGCATACCGCCCTACCGCTCACTCACCATTGTTAAGCGGCGAAGTACCTATCGGGCCGCAGATGCTCTTAAAATCCAGAACTGATGACAAATAATATATTGGATAGTTCCATTTGTACTATTTGGACGATGATTTCCTGAAGACATTAAAGTCTTCTATTGGTGTTTCTTCGCCCGGCCCCGGTTTTCGCAAAATCCATGAACCGTTTTTCAGATCTACTTCGAATTCCAATCTCACCTTTTGATCATTAATAACATCATAGTAAATGCCACCTGCTAGTTGGGAATCCGATGACCATTGAATAAGATTCTTTTCGTTCCCCCGTAAATACATTTCGGGAGCATCACTTTTATACGCAATCAAACTTTTGCTAACGTTATCTGATAATGATTGGGTTATTTCCGTATAGCCCCCCATGTGCATAACGATGATAGCTTTACGCTTATCAGGAGAGTGCTTACCAAAACCTCCTCCACCTGAAAATAACTCAGATACCTGAACAATTATGATAATGGCAGCAATAACAACAATTCCATTGTAAACAGTTTCTTTGATTTTTATCATTTCAATCAGCCATTACTTGATCCAAAAGATTTTCTTTAAATTCGATCAATTTTCCGGCGGGTGGAGTTTTTCCCACTTTTCTTCCGCTTCCGGGCGACGGATGTAGAGGGGCAGTAATTCGTTGCCGGGAGTGTATTGACCTGCGTCGGCCAACTCGAGTCCAACACGGAAGACATTTTCCGCCCTGCCCGGCCAAAGTTTTTTATCCAACACAGTGACATCCGTTTTATCGATAGCCTCGCGATGATAATCCACGCCCTCGCCGAGGACCACCAACGGTCGAGGACAGCGGGCAAGAAATTTTTGCGGATCGGCCAGTTCCGGGCCCATGGTGCTTTGGTAGGCGCCATCCTGTAAAGAAAAAGCAGCGGTATAAATTTGCTTGCGCTTGGCGTCGAGGATGACGGCCACATTTTGGGGATTAGGTTGGGCCTCTAAGGCGTTGAGGGCAATGGCATCCAGCGTGGGAACGGCCACCACTTTTACGCCGATCGACCAGGACAAGGTTCGGGCCAAAGTCACTCCGATGCGCAGGCCGGTAAAACTCCCCGGGCCGATGGACACGAACACGTCGGTAAGCGAGTCTGCTGACCAGCCCTGATCCTGCAACAAGCGTTCGATAGTGGGCAGCAGCTCGCTGGTATGTTTCATGTTACCCGACAAGGTGGCGGCGGCGAGTAGTTCGCGATCGCGGCCGAGGGCAACGCTGCCCAGACGTCCGGCGGTTTCAACGGCCAATATTCTTCTCGGCTTATTACTCATGGGGCAGATTGTAACGGAATTAGCGGATTTTTGAGAATTTCGGCGGAGGTTGTTTTTATTCTTCCAAAGTTGTTTGCCGACGGGCAGTTTGCCATTGATCCTGGGGCAGGAAAACCGGTTGACCGGCCTCGTTTATGCGCATGCCGGTGTAGGCAATGATATGGTCCCGCCACTGCTCGACGTCCAGCTGGAGATTATCTAAGCGGAACCAACGAACGGCACCTTTGCGAGTTACTGCGTAAAGGGGATGAACGAGTTCATTTTCCGTGCCGGGTGCAACGGAGAAGGAGACGGCGGTTATGGGCTGAGAGGTTTCCAGTGGCGGCCCGGCGGGCTGTAGAGTGTTATTGCTCGAAGTGGACAAGCTGAACAGGAGGATCTGTCGGCCGGTGGAGACGGCTAAGATGGCAGGCGTTGTTTCATCTTTCTTATTGAGCAAGGCCAAGTGGGCAGGAGTTGGTCCGTTGCCTTCGGTAAGTGATTCGATAAAAGCAATTTGCCGGCCTTTGGATAAAGACCACAAGTGAACGCTGCCGTCGGTGTGCCCAATGGCGATGCAGGATTGGTTCGGTTCGCAGAAGGCCAGTTCGCTGACCGCCCGGCCGGTATCCGCTTCGCAGATGTAATTAAAAGGGGGGCGGGTTTCGTTAACCACCACGCGGCCGAGGGCGTCGGCGATGGCAATGCGGGTGCCTTTACGATTGAAACACATGGTGGTGGGTTGGCCGGTCAACAGGCCGATCTCATCGTAAACGTTGTCCCCGTTCGGTGCTTTTATATCGTGTAAGGCGATGCGGAAGTCAGCATGGGTAACGGCGGCCCGTTGCCCGTTGG
>CAZMVS010000456.1:0-2182 GCA_964569525.1 uncultured Planctomycetales bacterium | reverse complement strand
GATGCAGGCCAGATACGGAATCGTGCTTTCCGGGGGAGGGCCGAGCGGCAGGAAGAGAGTGAGGTATTTGGGGAGGAAGACGGTCCGGTGGAGAATTTGCGGCGGTCGGTGTTTGATATTCTTCGTCCGGCGTTGGAGCAGCTTAGCAAGGAAATCGCGTTGTGTTTGCGGTATTGTTCCGCGACGTTTCGTGGGCTTCGGGCTGAGGCGATTATTGTTGTGGGAGGAGAAGCATGCAATGCAGCGCTTCTTCGTTATTTGTCGGACCAAGTAAATGCCACCTTTGAGGTTGGTCAGCCGTTGCGGGGCGTACATTTTGAGAAGCCTTTGGGTAGTGGGGACAGGCGAACCGGATTGCCGGAGTGGGCGACGGTTGCCGGCCTGGCTTTAAAGCCTATCCAAAAGGCGGTGGAGGTGGCCACTTGAAAGAGATAGATTTTATTCCTCGCGTTTATCGTTTTCCGAAGCATCAACGCCCGCGTTATGGCAAGTGGGCGAGTTGTGTGGTCTTATTTGTATGCGGACTATTGTTCATGCTTATGAATTTTCAAACCAGGCCTGAGCCGGTCCGTGCGGCAGGAACAACACATATCCAGAAGGAACGATGGGCGGATCCGTCATATGGCAAAGCGGTAGCGTCTTTGGAAGCGTCAGATATTTCAACGAAGAACGGGAGTCTTTCGCAGAACGACCTTCAAGGCAAGGTTAAACGATTGGCGGATCAAAGTGGCCTGGATTTAAGGGGAGTTGAAGTCAAAAGAAAAACAGATCGACATATTGAGGCAATGCTAATGATCGATGTAGAAGGTAAAGAAGAGATGGGGCGGATGATGGAGTTTTTGGCAGGTCTGGAGGAGTTGGGCATTGTTTCCGGGGTATCAAAAGTGAATATGAATAGCATAAATAAAAACGGTCGGTTTATCCAAGCTCGAATAAAAGCAACATTGGATAATTCCGCATATTAGAGAATCAGGATCAGCATGGAAACCATAGCGGTCAATGAAATAGGCTATTCCAAAGGAGAGCGAAAACAGTCTGCCGGGCGGACCTTTCGTTTTATATCCACAAGGCGGACGATGACCTATGCGCTGGTTTTGCTGATCGTAGTGGCTGGGGCGACTGTGTACGGGATCACGCAGAACTTTCGCCAGCCAGAGTTATCGCAACATGGGATCATTTGGTACGCATGTGGATCTTTGGTGTCTCTGGCGATTGTGCTTCTGTTGTTGGGCAAGTACATGGTACAGCGCTCGTTGGAGGGAGTGGAGCAACAACTTACAGTGCTGGTTCGAGAGGGAAGGCTGGAAGGTTTGGATGCTCCCATGCCTGATGAATTCAAGTCGGTGATGTCGGTGCTGGAGGCATATGTCGGCCAAGTCCGGGACAAAATGGAACATCTACGGCTTCAGAAGAAGGAGCTTGATCTGCAAATACGTTTTGCGGATACCGAGCGTCGGAATACGGAAGCCATCATATTCAGTATCAGCGATGCCGTATTGGTTATGGATTCGTTCGGGGATCTCGTTTTGTCAAACACGGCGGCGGAAAACCTGTTCGGATTCAAGTTGGCAGATAGCAGGCAGCGGCCGATCGAACGGGCCTTGTCCGACCGATCACTGGTTACTTTGTTGAAGGAAGCCCGGGGCAGCGGGCGTCAAAACGTCAGGCGTCAACTCGAATACAGCGCTCACCGGGATAACCGGGTTCAAACCTATATTATCACCATATCGACAGTGGTTGACGCGGAAGGTGAACATCGGGGTTTAGTCGCTGTATTTCACGATATTACAAAGGAGAGGGAGTTAGCTCAGGTCAAGGCGGATTTTGTTTCGGCAGTTTCCCACGAATTGCGGACTCCTTTGTCCAGTATCAAGGCATACGTGGAGATGTTGCTGGACGATGAAGCCAAGGATACCGGAGAGGCGGAGAATTTCCTGCGGATCATTGACGGGGAAACGGAACGCCTGCAACGGTTGATCGATAACATTTTGTGCATTTCCCGAATCGAGTCGGGCGTGGAAGACATTCATTGTGAGGTGGTCGATCCCAGTCGGGTCATTGCAGAAGTACTGGAGACCATTGCTCCGCAAACGAGTGAAAAACAAATCCATTTGGAACGTGAATTGGGCAGTTCATTATCAAATATTATGGCCGACCGGGACATGTTGTACCAAGCGGTGAT
>CAZMVS010000455.1:0-6935 GCA_964569525.1 uncultured Planctomycetales bacterium | reverse complement strand
GCTCCCCAGCCCCTCCCCCTCATGAAATCACAGCGAAATTCTCAGCTTCTTTATCAACAAGCATATGTCCTCAAACTGGTTTTTTGATTCTGAAAATGGGATTTCGAAGGGCTATGACCGGACATATTGTGGGATAGGCTGGTCCTGAGTGATAGGATGTTTGCTCTATCATTATTCTTTCCTACAATTTTTTATTTTTTGTCTTGCATCAGAGCGGGGGGGGGTAAACTGCTTATTAGTGCTGATTTCGAAGTGGAAGGGGTGGAAAGATGGCAGCTTGGGAAAGAAGCGGCACATCGGAAATAATCCCCTTCTAAATAATTCTTTAATGACATTTCAAGTTCTTTAATGGAAGGAGAAGATGTTATGAGAATGCTTGTTATTGCCATCATGCTGGCGGCTGTTTCACAGGCAATTGCCCTACCTGCGGGATATTCCTGGCATGAATACAATGGACATTATTATGCCTTGACCGAGACATGCGGTGAATTAAGCGACGGTATGGGCTCTTGGTTAGAAGCTGAGGCTGAAGCAGTCGCCATTGGTGGTCATCTTGTGACAATCAATGATAACAGTGAAAACCAATGGCTGTTTGACACGTTCCAACCTAGCGACGAATCCGGTGATGACTTATGGATCGGTTTTTATCAAGATTTTAATGATCCCAATTTCGTCGAACCGAACGGCGGTTGGAAATGGATCAGCAACGAACCTGTCACCTTCGAAGGCTGGTACGGACAGGAGCCAAACAATTTGGGCGGTCATCAGAACTGGGGCGCTCTCGAACCCGTTATTTCTCCTTCTGGGCAATGGGATGACCGAGAGGAAACAAATCTGATCGGAATCGTTGAAATTCCCGAACCCGCCAGTCTTTCGCTACTTGCCCTTGGCGGTTTGGTATTGCTTCAGCGACGCCGGTAAAGGTCGTCCAAGATTTTAACCTTTCATAACCGAGACCGGTACACTCGATTGGTCTCGGTTTTTTTCTATGGATCGGTTGCGACTGGACAGATGGAGGATACTGGATATATTATAAAGGTTTGTTCGGCGGCAGATGCCAAAAAAGGCACCGCTAGCTCAATTGGATAGAGCATCGGTCTACGGAACCGAAGGTTGCAGGTTCGAGTCCTGCGCGGTGCGTTAAAATCCCCGTTTCTGAATTATTTTCAGGGTTTGCGCTGCAACCCGATGCACCCCGATGCGAGTCATTATCGTTTTGTTTGTTCATGCTGGCGCACATGCGCACCGATAGCCTTTCCTTACAGGGTAGTGGACCGCTGGGTTTTCCCATGTTTTCTCATCTCCGGCTGTTCGTTTATAGGTCCCTGTTGGCATCCTTCGCCTGAATTTCGTGGATTGCGTGTTGACGTTCCCTTTGAGCCTTCGTTCTCTCCAGGACTTTGCGTAAATGTTCCGGGTCGCTGATCTCGCGAATGGTCACAGGCTCCGTACGCCAGTCCATCTCCCCGAAAAACAGTCTGAATCCATTCCCGACCACCCGAAAATAGGCAACGAGCCATGTCTTATCGCCTGTACCTACAAGCTCAATGGATGTCGCTACTGGTTTTGTCAGGCGATGGGGCTTCCGGAATCTGTGATCCGGAGGGACCTCGTCAGGGCCGGCTATGAACCTGAAACTGCGTACGTTCTTTGCTTCAAAATGCAACGGATCTTCGGACAGAACGTAAGCGGCCCGGAAATTGCCTTGTTCGCCCCAGTCGTTGAACCAGAGTACGTAATGATCTACGTGTGGATGAATTGAAGCTGATTCCGGACTTCCGTGTGGATTTTTCAGGACGGCGGGTAAATTCCTCCAATTCTTCATGTCCGTTGTTGTACAGGCCCCCAGCCGCTTCGTGTTTCCCTGTTTACTATTGGAAGTATAAACTAGGATTGTTTGTCCTTCGTGTTTGAAGACAAATGGATCGCGACCTCGCGCTTTGTGGAGAGGACCTTCTGCCCGACGTTCCCAATGTTCCAGGTCGTCCGATGTTGCATAGGTGATATATGTGCCGTCCGTCCCGTTTGCCATGTAGAACATGTAAAACTTTTGTGTATCCTTGTAGACATACGGTGCCCAGATATGCTGGTTCTCCCAAGACCGATCGCAGATTGCTAGTGGCATGCGATGTCGGATCCAATGTTGGAAATCATCTGTACTGGCATGCCCGAACGAGATTTCGTTTCCAGTTACCCAGCAGATTTCGCCCGGACGTCCGTCGATGTGAAACAAATGCCATCGCCCGTCATAATCCAGCAGGCTGAAATCCTTTACATATCCGCCGGGTGGATGATATCCGTATCGCAGAAACGATTGCCTTGGGAAATGGAAGTGCAGACTGTCCGGCAGGTCATGAATATTGTATTTGCGACAATACGTTTCAATCTGTTCTGTTGTCCAGGGGCTCTCTTTGCGAAAAGTATGCGCAACCGGCAGTGACTTTTTCCGTGACTCGTCGACGGATCGCGACGTGGTCCTATCGTAAAAATAGTGAGCACAGCCAGTGGTAAACAACAGTGCAATTGGAACAAGGCATTTTTTCAATACCCCTTCCCGCTGCTGTCGATTCAGAATGAAAAACATAATGCCCTTTATTCTATCAGCATGGCGACAAGTCGGAAAATTCCACCCCCATTGCAGCCATTCTGTACAACTCTATAATGCATCAGGCAGCCCAATCGAGGCATCGGCGATAGTCGCCCGGGCTGCGGAGTCTTCATTATGGATATGCAATTAGACTGGGAAGGTCAGCGGCGGTTACTGCTAAGTTGCCGGGGGGATATCGGCTGGAACGACCAGGAAACCCTGGCCGACCAAGTCATCGCCGCTGTGGAGAATGTCCAACAGCCCCAGGTCATCATGAACCTGGAAGCCGTGGAAATGGTCAACAGTGCCGGCATCGGGGCCTTGCTCAAACTGATGAAACAGATCCAACAGCAGGGCGGCCAAATGGTACTGGCCAACGTGCCCCCCAACCTGATGCGCTTGTTCAAAACCGTGGGCCTCGACCGCCTGACTCATGTCAGCGACAACATGAATGAAGCCCGCGCTTACCTCGACGAATCAAACTGATCCACCATAGCCAAACCGAGAGAGTGAAATCACCATGCAGAAACTGATCGATATCAACGTTTTGTCTGATCCCGATTTGCCCGTCTCCCAAGCCTGGCACCACGTGTTGGAAGCGGCCGTTCGTTATGAGGCCAGCGATATCCACCTCACCTTCCAGGCGGACGGAATGCATGTCGCCCTGCGCATCGATGGCAAGTTACAACCTCAAGGTATCCTCCCCTCCTTCGAAAACGCCATGCGGCTGACCAATCACGTTAAAGTTCTCGGCCAGATGGACGTGGGCGAACGCCGCCGACCGCATAGCGGAAGGGCGACCGCCGTCGTGGACAATCGCAATATTGATCTGCGCATTTCCATGTTACCGTCCAACCATGGCCCGGATATGGTCATGCGCATTCTCGACCGTAGCGTATCCCTACGTTCCCTCGAAGAGCTAGGCCTGATGCGCAGCGAGTTGAATCGGTTAATGGGTATGATCGCCTCTCCCTCCGGCCTGATTTTGGTCACAGGCCCGACCGGAGCCGGCAAAACCACCACTCTTTACGCGATCCTCAACCACATCAATGACGGTTCCCGAAAAATCATCACCATTGAAAACCCCATCGAATACGACCTGACCGGCATCAATCAGACCCAGGTCAATTATCGACTTGGCGTGGGTTTCAATGCCTTGCTTCCCACTGCCCTGCAACACGATCCGGACGTCATCATGATCGGTGAAGTCCGTGATACTGAGACAGCCGCTACCGCCATTCGCGCTGCCGCCACCGGTCACTTGGTATTCGCCACCATGCACGCCACTGGTACTGCGGAGGCTGTTCTTTCCCTGATCAACCTTGGCGGCCATCCCCATTTCGTGGGGCGAACGCTTCGCGGTGTCATCGCCCAGAACCTGGTCCGACGACTATGCCCTCAATGTGCCGAACGCATCACTGAAACCGAGTCCATACTCCCCTTGGATGACATCCAAACGCTGATCCCAGAAGGGAAAACTCCCGCCCTGAGCATGGGCAAGGGTTGTGAACACTGTCACTACAGTGGTTACAAAGGTCGCATAGGCCTCTTTGAAATCATGGTTTCCGATGAAGAACTCGCCCGTCTCATCGAAGAAAGGGGTAGCAGTGAACAGATTCTGCAAGCCGCTACGAAAAAAGGCATGTTGAATATTCAGCAAGTCGGCAAATTGGCCGCCGTTATGGGCCAAACCACCGTGGAAGAACTCCTGCGGACCATACCTACCCAGATACAAGGCTTAGCCGATACACGCGTGCAGTAAGCCGGCCTTCAGCAAAAAGTCCAATATCCCCCGCGACTATCCTTGTGGATCCGTAAATTATTGCAAGGTAATTACTTAACCTATATCGGCGTTGAAATACCATAATAAATAAGAATATTAGGCAAGGCATAGTATTAGATTTACTATGAATAGTATCTCTAATGCTTATGCTGTTTATATAGAAAATTAGTCGAAGTTATGATATCATTCTATAATCATGTGGTCACAGTCGATCTGGAAAGACCTGGTGGCCACATAAGAATCAGTCCATAACAATTGTGGGGAGTATTGGTCGATGTATCTACACCCTCAAGGTTTGTACGATCCGGTGAATGAACATGCCGCTTGTGGCGTGGGATTCATTGCTACCCTCAACGGAACCCGTTCCCATGACGTTGTTTCCAAGGGCCTTCAGATCTTGGTGAATCTCACGCACCGCGGAGCGTCCGGCTGTGATCCGGATACCGGGGATGGTGCGGGCATCCTCCTTCAGATTCCACACGAACTCACCAAAAACGCCGCCGCCGACAGCGGTGTCAAACTGCCCGACCTTGGAGAGTACGGTACCGGTCTGGTATTCCTCCCCCGTGATGCACACCAGCGCCGACATATCGAACAAATGCTGGAAGACATTGTCGCTGAAGAAGGGCAGCAATTTCTAGGTTGGCGCGATGTTCCTACAAACAACGAAGTCATCGGCCGTGTCGCCTGTGAAGCCGAGCCGGTCATTCGACAGGTATTCATCAGCCGCGGTTCGGGGATGCAGGAATCACACACCTTCGAACGCAAACTCTACATCATTCGCAAGCGTATCGAAAAGGCAGTTCGTGATTCTGACCTGACCGAAAAAATATTTTTCTATATCCCCAGCCTGTCGCACCGAACCTTGTGTTACAAAGGTCTCCTGCTGGCAACCCAGATCGAAGCCTATTACCAAGACTTGGCCGATCCCTCCTTCGTCAGCGGTATTGCCTTGGTTCACCAACGCTACAGTACCAATACCTTTCCCACTTGGGATTTGGCCCAGCCGTTCCGCTTTCTCTGCCATAACGGTGAAATCAATACTCTCCGCGGCAACATCAATTGGATGAATGCCCGGCAGATGTTATTCGAATCCCCCTTATTCGGTGATGACATTAAAAAACTTCTGCCCGTCGTTACTCCCGGTGCCAGCGACTCCGCCGTTCTGGATAACGCGATCGAACTGTTGTACCACACCGGCCGATCTCTTCCCCATGCGGTGATGATGTTAATCCCCGAAGCCTGGCAACATCATCAAACTATGACCGATTCCAAGAAAGCTTTCTACGAGTATCACTCCTGCCTGATGGAACCGTGGGACGGACCTGCCTCTATCGCCTTTTCCGATGGCAATTGCATCGGGGCGGTTCTGGACCGAAACGGTTTACGCCCTTCGCGTTACACCGTGACCAAAGACGGCTACGTGATCATGGGCTCGGAAACCGGCGTGATCGAGTTGGACCCCTCTAACGTTGAGTATAAGGGCCGCTTGGAACCAGGACGCATGTTACTGGTCGATACCGCCCAGCAGCGCATCGTCTCCGATGAAGAAATCAAGGAGGGGATGGCCGCCAAAAAACCATATCGCGCCTGGCTGGACAAAAATCTCGTCAAACTTGTTGATCAACCCGAACCGAAAGGCGCGAACGGCTATCACCGTGACGCCAAAGAATTGAACCACCTGCAATGGGCCTTTGGCTATTCACGTGAAGACCTGCGCATACTGATGAGCCCCATGGCCGGCAAAGGCGCCGAACCGATCGGTTCCATGGGCAACGATACCCCACTGGCCGTACTCAGTGAGCGTAGCCCGCTTTTATACAACTACTTCAAGCAGTTATTCGCCCAAGTGACCAATCCACCACTCGACGCCATCCGCGAAGAACTGGTCACTAGCATGATCACCAATATCGGGGCCGAGCAGGACCTCTTTGACGAAACCGAGTTGCACTGTCACCAGCTGCGCCTGGAACAGCCCATCCTTACCAACAAGGATCTGCAGAAAATTAAAAACCTCAATAAGGGCAACTTGCGGGCGACCACTCTGCCCATGCTGTTTGAGGTGGACGGCAAAGAGCAGGCCTTGCACGACGCCATCGAGGATTTGCGCCGCCGGGCGTCACAAGCCATCGCCGACGACTACAGCATTTTGATTCTTTCCGACCGGAACGTGAATCGCAAAATGGCGGCTATCCCCGCCTTACTTGCCGGTGCTGCCGTTCACCATCACCTGATTCGTGAAGGGATCCGCACCCGTTGCGGATTAATCATCGAATCCGCAGAGCCCCGCGAAGTTCATCACTTTGCTTTGCTGTTTGCTTATGGCGTCGGAGCGGTTAATCCTTACCTCGCCTTTGAAACTTTGGCCGACTTGCATCGTCGCGGCCAACTCGACGGCCATTTTACCTGGCCACAGGTGGAGAAAAACTACGTCAAGGCCATTTGCAAAGGCGTAACCAAGATCATGTCCAAGATGGGCATCTCTACTTTGCACAGCTACCGCGGAGCCCAGATTTTCGAAGCCATCGGCCTGAACTCCGACGTTGTCGGTAATTACTTCACCTG
>CAZMVS010000454.1:0-5310 GCA_964569525.1 uncultured Planctomycetales bacterium | reverse complement strand
TTATGAGCAAAGAACACGCCCTTTTGCTCTGGCCGGTAATCTTCTTGATCGATCTCTGGCAGCGGCGACAAAAGCCGCGTGCATCACGAACCTCTTTTCGCGATTGGTTCAACAGAACACTAGCCCCAGGACACCTCGGTTACGTTGTCGGATGTACGATATTTTTTGTTTTGCGTTTCTCGGTTTTCGGTTGGCATCTATGGCAGGATCCGACACGGACACGGTTCTGGGAAAATCCCCTGGCCAAGGCAGGCCTGATTGAGCATTTGCTTACTCCCTTTCGCATGCTTTGGCTTTCCTTACAATTATGGACCAATCCGCGAAAACTGTGTCCTCTCTGGGCGGTGGATGCCCTTCAACCTGCCGGACGATTAGAAGGCGACGTGATTGCGGGAATGATCGTGCTCGCCACCGTGCTTGGCTTGATTATCCTAGCATGGTGGCGTCGCTGGTCGGCGGGAGTTTTATTGATCGGTGTGTTAATCACGTTGGCTATTCCCACGCATGCGATTCCTTTAGCAAACTGGTTTTTTGCTGAACGCTGGCTTTATTTGCCCACCATATTAGTTGCCGTACTGGTTGGGTGGAGTTTAGCTAAAATCGGGCCGTGGATCGGATCGGCAATCGCCTTGATCGCCGCTTTTTTACTCCTCCCCGCCACCTGGCAATATACACAGGCGTTTGAAAATAACTGGACCATGCAAAATGAGGTGGTCCTCCGCCAACCGGATAATTATCAAGGACGAAGGTTTCGATCCCTTCTTTTATACCAGCGAAAGCAATACGCTGAAAGCATCCAGGAAGTAAGAGAACTGATGGATCGCTTCGGGCCTGTAAAAGATGCCTACCCTATTCTGTGGCGATGCTACCTTGAATTGGGAGATGGTCATCGGGCCTTAGAAGCTATCGAGACTTATCAGGCTCTTCCAAGAATCGGCCCCGGGCCTGTATTAACGAAGGAAATCAAAAAGGCCCACGAACTTATCGCCAGGCAGCGTCAGCCGGGAATTCAGCCCGCGGATTGATCTTGCCGGAATTCCTCCCACAAACGACTTAGCAATTGTGGACCGGCGGCGAGAAATGTCATTTCCTCAGCAGCATAATTTTCCAGATCCATGGGGAAAAATTCGCGCCCGTCGATGGCAGAAATGGTTCTTGCACCGGCTTGTTCGGCTATTATCACGCCAGCGGCAATATCCCATAATCGGCACCGGTTACTATAAACCGCATCGATCGCACCGGCAGCCAATAAACCCAGATGCAAAGCGGTCGAGCCGAGATTTCGAAACACGCATCGATCAATCCAGCGGTGAACGCTCGGCGGCAAAGCTTTTTCCACGGAAGGCATGGCGATCAGAGCCCGATGAGAAACTCGCCCGTCTGTTTGCCGGATTTTTATATCCTCGCCATCCAGCCAAGCCCCTTGGCCGGCTGCCGCTGAATACATCTGCCCGGTCATCGGTTGATACACCATTCCAATCACGGGTCGGCCCTTTTCCATAACGCCTACCGAAACGCTAAAACTGGGGAAGTTGCGGGCATAATTACGGGTTCCGTCGATGGGATCAACAATCCAACAGCGTTGCGCGGTATTAATCTCGGCATGCCTGTGCGGTTCACTCAATTCTTCCTCGCAAATCACCGCGTCACCAGGAAATTCCCGGCCAATGGCATCCAGCAACACAGCTTGGACGGCATGGTCCACGTCAGTCACGATACTTTGGTCTTCTTTGCGTGACGCAACGGCGGATCCAAAACGCTTCCTGGCCAATTCACCGGCCTGGCGAACCCAGGCGTCGGCAACCTGTAAGATGTCTTTGTATTCCATGCTCATCCGTAATGTAATTGAATAATCTCGAAGTTTCTGCGACGTCAGTAGTTTATCCAGCCCATATCCTGGAATAGCTTATGAGCCCAGGACATATACCAAGGCCAGCGATAAACACTTCCGGTGCTGAAGACTGATACCGCAAGGAAAAAATAACATACCCCTCGCCGCCACCGTCGATGTTCCATCAACTCGACTCCAAGGGGCAAGAACATCAGCCAAAACGGAATCAACCAGAACAACCAACGGAAACCCTGGCAGGAACCACCATAATTGTTGGTCCTCCAGGCATAAAACGCCATTACACAAGCGCTCAATACTAATACAAAAGCAGCCAGCGCAGTTCGCTTTTCTCTACGATGATCACGCAGGTGACGGACAATACCCGACAAGCTCAACACGAAAAGCGGAGTCAGCAGGAAAAAACCGTGATGACCGAAAAGCATGTGAAATACATAAAGCCACTTTGGCTCGTTCAAGGCGTCGGTCGCCTGCGGATTGTTCCAATAACTTCCTTCGTAATGATACGGGCCGTTGGGTTCATTGATCCGCAGGTAAACCGGCATAACCGAACCGAAAGCGAGATAGTTGGTGCAGAAAAAGGCGGCCAATGGGATCAGGCCGACCGTTGCGCCGAACAATAAGGTCCTCCGGGGATCTTTATATAACAATGCGAAAAACAAAACGATGACCAGCAGGCCGGCTGGCAGTTCGATAGTCATGGTGAATACGGCGAAGAAACCCGCCAAAGAAAACCAGTACCATTCTCGGCGACCGTCGTACCAGATGCGAATGGCGGCATGAAGAGCCACCATGCCCGTTACGGCGGCAATAACATGATTATTCAGGGAGATCGTCCAGGGCGTTAACAACGTCCCCATCGATGCGGCCCCCATGCAAAAATTGCGCGCAAAATCTGAGTCGCTGAAACGAAAAATGTGGGAGCGCAAAAGAATCAGCAATATGCCGAAGGGAATAACCTGCACCAGAATCAAGGCCGACCGACTGACAAAGCGCGGATCATCAGTAAATGTTTTCCCGGATACTTTCTGGACCACCCAACTGACACCGGCCACGCAAGTCGGCAACAACGGGGGTTTGCTGGAATAAAATCGGCCGTTGATTTTAACCATGTCCATCGTTTCCAAGGGAGGGATCTGCTGCGGTTTTTCAATATCCTCCCTGGCAACGGCCCGCCAAGAAACGTCGTCATCGGAAAAGGCGTAACTGCCCCGCGCCAAAAGTGAATACACGGTGTTCCACCGCGATGCATCATTCGGCGAATAAGCAATATGGGGATTGTGGATAATAATGCCAGAGGTCAAAAAAAGGGCCGTAAGGATAAACAACGGGCTCAAATCGAGCCGTAGGCCGCTACTGGGCACAGGCATTGGCTCAGTTGGGATCGGCGATGCTTGATTTGTTTGCTCAGGGGTACTCATACAATCGTTTCTTTGCAGGGTTAAGCTTGCTCCGACTTGGAATGATCGGCACACCAGCCGGCCCTTTCGCATATGGAATAAGCCTCATGAACCGACCGACCGGCCACCACGTACTCTGCCACCAGGCCTATCGCTATCAACATGAACGCCGGCAGCGAAATCATAAGAAGAAATAAAAGCCAACCGATTCCGAAAATCCTGGATAACAATATCAGGCCGGATAGTATTATGCCGGTCACGCCGATCAAATGTTGCGGGCGTTGGCCGAAGCGTGTTTGAGATGAAACAGTCACTAAATCGAGAAATCCCTTAGCAAATCGGCTGAAACCGTACTTGCTCCCGCCGTGCTTGCGGGGACGGTGTAAGGTCGGGATTTCGGTCACCCGGAAACCCTTAAACGCCGCCAATACGCATAAAAATCGATGATGGTCGCCGCGAATGGCGATATGTTGAAGCACCTCGCGCCGAAAACACTTGAACCCGCAAACGTTGTCGTGCAAATGCACTCCCGTCAGCCAGCCGATCATTTTGTTAAAAATGCGGGAGGGATATACCTTATGCCAAGGATCATAACGCTTGCGCTTCCAGCCGGTAACCACGTCACAACCATTGTCGATGGTCTCAATGAACCGGGGGATCTCCTGGGGCGGATCCTGCAGGTCGGCATCCATCATGAAGACCAGCTCCCCGCGGGCAGCGGCAAAACCGGCCATCAACGCGGCCGCCTTGCCGGCGTTGGCCTGAAAACGCAGCCCGCCTATACTGGAATCCTGCTCCGCCAGAGACGTGATTTTTGCCCAACTGCCGTCGCTGCTGCCGTCATCCACGAAAATAACCTGCATTTTGAGCGTATTTTGCGTGGCGACCTCACGAATTTCGTTCACCAGAATTCCCAACGAGTCCGCCTCGTTGTAAACCGGGATCACAATGCTGATTAATCGCGAATCCAAGCCGACCCTTTCCTTTTGTTAATCCAGTAACTGTATTGTCTTACAGATTCACGCGATTCGCAACCGAGCGCCAAACCGCGGTCTTGAATCTTGTGAATAGACCCTAACCGGAGGACAAAGTTGGCCAATATTTTGAAAATTGTGACTGAATAATTTTTAATGACCCGAACCCGGAATTATCCCAACTCAAATAGGCCAACCAGGCAAATCCGCAAAATTCACACTCCATAAAAAAACAGGGCAACGAAAATCATTGCCCTGAGAGTATAGCTTTATAACAACCCAATTTGTCGATCTCAGGTTTCGTCACCTGCTTTGCCGGCAGCTACCGGGGTTTTCGTTTCATTTTCCTGATCGGCAAAGGGCTTGAATTCCAAACGCTTGTTACCTTCCTCATCTTCCCTGGTGGTGACAAGGATACGATTCATCCCTTCGTATTCACCACGAAGGATGGCCTCGGACAAGGTATCCTCGATCCGCTGTTCGATGGCCCGTCGGAGGGGACGGGCGCCAAATTTCTCATCGGTGCCTTGATCGATGATATAATCCTTGGCCGGCTGATCCAACTCGAGCTTCAATCCGCGCTCGGCCAGTCGATTCGCCACCTTGGCGACCTCCAGTTCGACAATCTTAACCAGATCGTCGTGGGTAAGCTTGTGGAAGACCACCAGCTCGTCCACCCGGTTAATGAACTCAGGCCGGAAGTATCGATCCACTTCGGTCTTGAGAGTGTTCTTCATCTTCTCGTAACTGACATCCTCGTCCCGCTTGGCAAAGCCGAATTCGGTCTGATGCGTGATACGCTCTGCCCCAATGTTACTGGTCATGATAAGGATGGTGTTTTTGAAATCGATATGCCGACCAAACGCGTCGGTCAATCGACCTTCTTCCATGATCTGCAACAACATATTGAAGACGTCGGGATGAGCCTTTTCGATTTCGTCCAGCAACACCACCGAATAAGGCCGACGACGGATATACTCGGTCAACTGGCCGCCTTCTTCGTAACCCACGTAACCGGGAGGGGCGCCAACTAATCGGGATACGGTATGTTTTTCCATGTATTCCGACATGTCGAGGCGGATCATGT
>CAZMVS010000453.1:0-15052 GCA_964569525.1 uncultured Planctomycetales bacterium | reverse complement strand
GCTCCGGCCCGCATAATTCGGGGGGGGGAAGAAGGGCTTCCCTCTTCCCGCCGCGCTCGCCCCAAAGGGTTACGGGTTGGTGCGAGCGTTGACGGGCCCCGCGGCGCAGTTTCCAGAACAACGCCGGCCGAGGTTGCCCGAAACCGTCCAACGCCCCGCTGTCTAAAAGCAACCGCCCTTCTGCTGGACCGGGGCGGCATCGGCGGAGGAAATCTCTAAAAGAAGTAAAAGCTTCTTTATCCCGCTCAGCCAGGTAACGCTGCAGGAACGTTTGTGACAGGCCCTTGATATGAGTGACCGGGATGCGGATCATCGCTCGTGGCTGCCCATACTCTCGCTGTTGTTTGTCATTTTCATCCAGGACATACTCCACGGCAAAATGCTCGCGGGAACAATTCACGCACGGGGGCAGCAGATCGATGCCCAGTCGGCGGGCTTCCAATACGTAAAGGATCTGCGGCAAGGTGGGCGAACCGGCATAGAAGCCGCGATAGTTGGACAAAATCGCCGCAAGGAAATGGGCTGGCCAACGACGCTTCAGCCAGGCGCCCTGCAACGCTTCCACCGCGTATTCCGCGGAGTGGGCCTTGTTGAACATGAACCCGCAAAACCGCTCCACCACGCTCCAGACGGCCTCGATGTCGGGCGAAGGGCGGCCCTTGTGGCGGGCGTATTCGAAGAACTCGTTTTTTAATTCCGCGACCAAGTCCAGCTGTTGCTTGTTCAAGGCCCGGCGGAGCACGTCCGCTCGGCCGAGGTTCATGCCGGCAAATTCAACCGCCACGTGGAGGATATGTTCTTCGAACACCATCAGGCCATAGGTTTCCTTCAACACCGATTCGAGCACGGGATGGGCGTAGTCCGGCGGTTCGAAACCCTGATAGCGGCGGGCGAAGGTGTTTTTGCGGCCCTGGTTGGCGGCCCCGGGACGGATCAGGGCCACGATGGCGGTCAGGCAGTCGATATCCCGGCAATTACACTGGGCCAGCAGGCTGGTCATGGCCGGCGATTCGATGTGATGCACCCCGCGGGCCCCGCCGGTGGCGATCATCTCCCAAATCTGCGGCTCGGCATAATCGACGTCTTCGGCCAGCTTGATCCGCCGCCCTTCCGTGCGTTGCACCTCCGCCACCGTATCGCGCAACACGGACAAGCCCGCTTGGCCGAGTAGATCGATCTTGATAAAGCCGAGGTCCTCGATGGCGTCCATGTCGTACTGGGCGACCAGCGGGCCCTTGGGGGAACGCTGCACGGGAACCAGTTCGGTCAGCGGCTGAGGGGAAACCACCAGTCCGCAGGGGTGCATGGACCAGTGGCGGGGCAGGCCTTCCAACTCGCGGGCCACACGCAAAATAGTGGGTAATGGTTCTTTATCGACCGCGAGTTCCCGGGTCCGGGCGGAGGTAGCCAGGGAGCCAATCAGGTTTTGTGTATGACGTTGATACATGCGGCGGGTGATTTCGTGGACTTCCTGCGGCGGCAGGCCGAATACCCGTCCCAGGTCGGCCACCGCGGCCCGGGCCTGGAAGGTATTGGGCGAACCGATCATGGCCACCCGGTCGTTTCCCCACCGCTGGTACACCCAGTTGATTACCTGATCCCGTTGATCCCAGGGCAGGTCAAGGTCGATATCCGCCATCTTGCTGAACTTGGCCCGCTCCGGGTTGATAAAACGATCGAAAGGCAGGTTGAAACGGAAGGGGCAGACGTGGCTGACGCCAAGCGCGTAACAGATCAGCGAGTCCGCCGCCGATCCGCGGGCCAAAGGTTCGATCCCTTCCCGTCGGCAATAGGCGACGATCTCGTGAAAGACGAGGAAATACCCCGCGTAACCGACCTGCTCAATAACTTTTAATTCACGTTCCAATCGTTCCAAGGCTTCGCTCAAGGTGGCCCGGCGACCGCCGATACCTTTCTGTGGCGTTTGTTCCACGTATCTTCGCCGACAGCCGGCAATGCACAGTTCGCACAGATGTTCCATGGCAGAGCGGCCGTCGGGCGAAGTGAAATCGGGAAAGCGGTTGCGATCCAGGTCCAGGTGAAAATTGCAACGTTGGGCGATACGGAAAGTGTTCTCCAAGGCATCGGGACGTCGGCGAAACATTCGCTGCATTTGTGTGGGTGTTCGCAGGTGCCAGTTACCTATGGGTTTGTCCGGGTGCGGCTGATCCAACAAGGTCAGCGTGCCGATGGAAGCCAGAGCCCGTAACACCGCTCCTTGTTCGGGACGCAAACAACGTGACTCCCCGCCGGCGACCACGGGGATTTTCAGTTCGTCCGCCAGCCGGGCCCGGCGGCGTACGCCCGGCAATTCTTCCGCCCGGTGCAGGTTCAATTCAACGTACAGCCGATCCGCAAAGGCCTGTCGCAACGGTTCGAGTCGTGAAGCGTCCAGGCCCATGAATTGTTGGTCGTTGATGACGTCGGCTTGTGCTTCGTTGAACCCCAATTCGTTGCAGTGGTTATAAGCAGTATGCTTCGACTTGTGTTCGGGCGGTCCCCATCCGCGGCCCAGCAGACAGATCAGACCTTCCGCTCTATTACATAGATTTGTAATATCCGGCGGTTGTTCATCAAGATGGCGGCGGAAAATCAAGCGGCAGAGGTTGCCGTAACCGATCGTATTACACGCCAACAAGGTTACCACCCCGCCGCCAGCGACGGATAACTCCACACCGATGATCGGCTTGATTCCTGCCTGTTGGCAAAGCTGTTGGAAGGTAATGGCTGCGTAAAGTCCGTCTCGGTCGGTCAAAGCGACAGCGGGGATATTATGTTCGACGGCGAAGTTGACCAGTTCGGCCGGTCGAGTTAACGCCGTCCCGAACGAATAAGCGGAACGATTATGTAAAGGCACATACATAACCGACACCCCGTTTTACCGCAGGCCGAAAATTCGGTGCGGCATATCTTTATCCCCGTTCCCGGCGAGATGAATGAAAGCGAATCGCGAAATCCTTATTCTCAAAACAACCGTGTATTCAACGAAGCCCAGTATCCCAGGAAGTTTCCCGGCGGTTCAGTTCCCAGTCGTG
Organism: uncultured Planctomycetales bacterium; assembly: GCA_964569525.1. Classification (GTDB taxonomy): domain Bacteria; phylum Planctomycetota; class Phycisphaerae; order UBA1845; family PWPN01; genus JAAYCU01. The sequence continues at coordinate 12,017 of CAZMVS010000453.1, read as the reverse complement.
ACGGCGCATTATGGCCTGCAGGCCGTGTTTACTTCGAATAGCCTCACAGGCGGCGGACAGATTGCGCTGTTTCTGTTTGACTCCGAACAGGTCGAGCTGGGTAAACCCCTCGTACACATTGGACAGCTTCACCTGCACCATGCGGATGCGTACGCGGCGATCCCACAAGCGGCGGAACAGTTGGCCGACCAGCGGATACGCCCGGGTTTCCACGTCCGTGGGTTCTGCCAGGCTCATTTGCCCCTGTCGTTCGGCCATGTCGGTATAACGCAACTTCACGGTGACTGTGCGGGCCTGCTTGCCGTCCGCCCGCAAACGAACAAACGACCGGTCCAACAGCTCGCGCAGCTTGGCCTCGATGAAGACGGCATCGACCGTGTCCTCGTCAAAGGTCTTCTGGTGGCCGTAGGAAAACGCTTCCGGCTGGTCCGTTTCCACCGGCCGATGATCGATATTGCGGGCGAAGGCGTTCAACTGACCGGCCGACGAACCTACCAGTTCCGCCAGCCAGTTCACCGGCATTTCCGCCAGTTGGCCGATCCGCACCAACCCCGCCGACTGTAACAGGTTCGCGCAGGTCGGCCCCACGCCGGGCAGCCATTTCACCGGAAGGGGATGCAGAAAGGCCAACTCTCGTGCGTCGTCCGGCGGGATGACCGTCAGGCCGTTGGGTTTGAAACGTTTGCTGGCGATCTGACTGAGTAACTTGTTGCGGGCCAGGCCTTGGGACACGGTTACTTTCAGCCAATCCTTGACGTCGTGTTGCAGCTTGCGGGCGACTTCCTCGGGCTCATGTTTTCGGCAGGACGGTGTGCCGGTCAAATCGAGGTAGCCTTCGTCCACGCTCTGTTTTTCGATGAGGGGCGTTACTTCGGAAGCCATGCCGAAAATATTGCGGGAAAACTGCTCGTAGAGTTCAAAACGGACCGGCACCACGATCAGCTTGGGACAGACGCGTTTGGCCCGGGTGATGGGCATTGGGGTGTAAACGCCGAACTTGCGAGCCTCGTAGCTGGCTGAGGCCACAATGCCCCGATGCAAGCTACCCACCGCCACCGGCCGGCCGCGTAAATGCCGATCCGCCGCCTGTTCCACCGAAGCGAAAAACGCATCCGCATCAAAATGGACAATCGCCCGTTGCATGGGACACCCCGATCACTGCGTCCGGGAACAACAATCGCTTCGCTTCAACTCGCGTCACGTCACCTTCACGTCACGCTACCTCGCGTTAAGCCACACCCACTTCACGTTACGTCAGCCGCCGAATCAGGGCGTGCACCGTGCCCTGGATCACCAGTTCATGGAGCGGGATCAAGTTCGGCTGATTGGGGTTTTCCGAGGCGAGGTAATATCGGCCGCGATGAACCACCAATCGCTTGAGCACCGACTCCCCGTCAATCAAGGCCACCACGATACTGCCCGGCCGAGCCTCCGGGGTGAACTCGCCGACCACGATGTCCCCGTCACAAATGCCCGCTCCGACCATCGACTGGCCCTGCACCCGCAAGGCGAAGCTCCGCGGGGTAACCCGCAGCAGCCCGGCGGGATCGAACTTGACGCAGCCATCGCCCAACGCCTCCGGCCAACCGGCCTGGATCACCGGGAGTGAATCCACCCCTTCCTCGCTTGCAGACAATTCCTGAAAAACCGCATTCCTCACGTCACTGGTCATCTCTACAGTCCTCAAACCCACCCATTGTAATGGAAGGGCTTTAACCAAGGACCGAGGACTCCCTGCTTGATCCAGCACATATCCAATCCACCTGAAAATTCCCCTCTTTCAGCAATATACCCTAACATTTACCTAATAGCAAGGAGCGATTTCCCTTTTCAGCAGGGGTGCCAGACAAGTTGGCACATGAGGGTTATAAAACTTCCTCTGTCAGTTCATAAAATGGCACCTATGACAAAATGGAGGAAGGAAAGAGGATAATGGCCGCCCCAAACCCTTTAATAGGAGGATATCTCGAGTTCGTTTCCGCCAGGATTCTGGAAAAATATCAGGCTGAGATTACCCAATTGGTCCGTTCCGCCAGCGGTCTTTATGCCCTCTACCGCGATCGACGACTTTATTACATCGGGCTGACTGCTGACCTGGAACGGCGTCTCAAGCAGCATCTACGCGATCGGCATGCAAAACAGTGGAACACGTTCAGCCTGTATTTGATTGGTGATGCCGGGCTGAACAAGGAGCTCGAGTCATTGCTACTGCGCATCATGGACCCGGCCGGCAACAGGGTGGGGGGAAGATTCTCCAAGGCCACCGACCTGGGAAAGCAACTCCGTTTCATGCTGGAAAAAAGGCAACAGGCGGAACTGAATGAACTATTGAACCACTCTCCCGCGTATGCACAAAATGTCACGTCCCGTTCTAAAGGGACCGGCAAACCTGCCGAGAACTTAAAAGCTCTTTTTGATGGTCCCGCCCAAATTCACGCTTTCTACAAAGGCAAACAATATCAGGCTTTCGTAGGCCGGGATGGACGGATCAAATTTCACGGCCGATGGTATGAAAGCCCTTCCGCCGCCGGGCGGGCCGTACGCAAACGCCCCACCAGCGGGTGGGAATTCTGGCGGGTTCAACGGGCAGGAAAGAATATTCCTCTCAAAGATCTGCGCGAGGCGATCAGGCATTAAGCGATCCAAAGTTTGACAACGCGTGAAGAGGCGATTCGATTTTTCAGATGTCTGATTGTCCTAAGCGACATAAAATAAAAGCGTCATGCAACCGGTTATTGTCTGGTTTCGACAGGATCTGCGGCTGACGGACAATCCCGCACTTTCGGCGGCGGCGAGTACCGATCAGCCGATTATTCCCCTGTACATATTTTCGCCGGAAGAAGAAGGCGGATGGTCGCCGGGTGCTGCCGCGCGATGGTGGCTGGATTATTCTCTGAAGAGTCTTGATAAGGAGTTTCGTGATCGTCGTGCGCGCTTAATTATTCGTCAGGGTAAAAGTTGGCAAACGTTACAGAAGCTTTTACAAGAAACCAAGGCAAATGCCGTTTTCTGGAATCGACGGCATGAACCGGCAGTAATGAAACGTGATGAGCAGATTGAAAAGCATTTGCAAAAGGCCGGCGTGGACGTGCAAACCTTCAACAGCAGCCTGTTGTTTGAGCCGTGGGAAATCAAAAACAAGCAAGGCGAGCCGTACCAGGTCTTCACTTCTTTCTGGAAAGCCTGCCTGGCGGTCAATAAAGAATTCAAACAAACTCGTCTTCCAGCGCAATTGGCCGCACCCAAGGTATGGCCGAAGTCGTTAGCGTTTGAAGAACTATCGCTTTTGCCAAAAGGGAATTGGACCGGTGGATTGCGTGAGACCTGGCAGCCAAGCGAACACGGGGGCAAAAAGCTCCTGCAGCGTTTTTGCGAATCGGGTTTAGGTGATTATGCCGTCGGCCGGGATCGGCCGGACTTGATCGGGACGTCCCGCTTGTCGCCGTACCTGCATTGGGGGCAAATCAGTCCGCAGCAAGTCCGGCGGGCGGTGCAGGAACGCATGGAAAATCGAAGCGATGGGGAGTTCGCGGAAAGCTGTCGCGTGTTTCTGTCGGAGATCGGCTGGCGGGAGTTTGCTCATCACCTGCTTTATCATTTCCCGCATACCACGGATAAACCCTTACGTGAACAGTTCGCCCACTTCCCCTGGAAATACAGCAGGAAAAAGCTGCAGGCCTGGCAAAAGGGGCAGACCGGTTATCCGATCGTGGACGCCGGCATGCGCGAGTTGTGGCATACCGGCTGGATGCACAACCGGGTGCGCATGATCGTGGCTTCGTTTTTGACCAAGCATCTGTTGCTTCGCTGGCAGGAAGGGGCAAAGTGGTTCTGGGATACGTTGGTGGATGCCGACCTGGCAAACAATACCCTGGGCTGGCAATGGACTGCGGGCTGCGGGGCCGACGCCGCCCCCTACTTTCGCATCTTCAATCCAACTACCCAAGGTGAACGCTATGATCCGGAGGGTGAATACGTCCGCCAATGGGTACCGGAATTAAAAGACTTGCCCGAACAATACATTCACCAACCCTGGCGGGCGGATGCTTCCACATTGAAAGATGCACATATCAAACTCGGCTCTACTTATCCCAAACCAATCGTTGTTCACAAACACGCACGCCAACGCGCGCTGGATGCATACAACCGGGTACGCAAAAAGTAATTATCATCACTCCTTTCATTTCCGTTTGATAACCAGCTTGCATTTCAAATTACGATTCAATACCGCGCATTAAAAAACGAGCCCGGCAATAAAATACCGGGCTCGTTATTGTTGTCACATTTAGCCTGGGTGTTTCTTATTCGAAATCAGCCAAGGCCAAGGTAGTATCCGAGGATCCACCAAGCAAGATCACGGCGTCTTCAGCGGCATCGTAGGTAGTCAAACTGCTACCATCTTCGATAACCACATACACCGCATCAGTACCACCGACGGAATCGCCTGTGACCGTAATCACGAGCGTATCACCCGCCTGATCAAAGGCGTTCGCAGCGGCATTACCGACTGCCGTAGCGATATCAGTGGCCAGATCGCCTGCGGTCGTACCAGTCGAAGCGACGGTGGCGGTATTCAAGTCCGCAGCACCAGAACCGCTGCCACTGTTGGTCGGAACATTAGCTACGTCAAGGGCATCAGTACCGGACGTGAAGTCCTGCAATTCATCCAAGGCAGTGTTTAACGAATCTGTTTCGGTGTTGTAATCGAAACTATCTTCGCCATCACCACCGGTCAGGACGTCGCCACCACTGCCACCAGTGATGTCATCATCGCCAGCGCCACCGTCAACTACGTCGGCACCACTTCCGGCCACGATGATATCATCGCCATCGCCACCGTTGATGCTGTCGGCACTGCCCGATCCGGTGATCGTGTCGTCGCCTTCACCACCGGTAATAGTAGCCGCGCCAGCGGCGGTCACGGTCAGGTTACCGGTAAAGGCATTTGCGTCAATCGGGGTCGCGGTCGTATTGCCACCCAAGGTCAGGTTTTCATCGCCAGTGATGTTCAAGGTGCCATTGGGCACGCCAGCGGACGGTGTCAGCGTGGTTCCACCATTGATGGTATTGGCACCACCGGTTGACTCGATATTGGCAGTTTCCACACCGCTGAAAGTCAGACCGCCGTCAAACGCGGTGCCGGCATTGTCCAAACTCATGTTGGCAACATCGCTAGTTCCGCTACCAGTGACCTGGATAGTGACAGCGCTGCCACCAGCCGTAGCAGCCGCTTCGACGCCAACATTGCCACCACTGGGGATAGTCATTGTCTGAGCAGCATTGGTATCAAAACCAGCCGCCGCAGTTAAGGTATCGACGCCAGAACCGAACTGGGACAGGGTTACGTCAACCGCAATCGCAGTGGTGGCCTCGAGTTCTTCAACATTGGCCACGTTCGTGCGAGCGCCGGTCGCAGCACTCAAAGTGGCATCATCGACCGCCAAGGTATCACTACCATCGCCACCATCGACATCGTCGTTGGTATCGAAGTCACCGGCACCGGTGAATTCGACGCGGTCATCGCCAGTGCCACCGGTGAAGGTAAAATCAATACCCGCCGGGGCCATCAGGTCGATTGCACCGGTCATGCCACTGGCATCCACGGTTTCGATCTGGTTATCCAGCGCGGCCGCGCCGTTGCCGGACAAAGTCAGATCCTGGTCACCACTGGCATTGAGCGTATCCAAGGAAGTCATGTTGGTCAGAATCAACTCGATGGTGCTTTCCATACCCTCGGTAATGATGTTAAGGGTTTCGAGACCGTTGGTGGCGGCAACCGTCGCCAAAGTGACGTCGGACGTCGCCTCATCCACGGTCAGATTGGATGCGTCGCTGGTGCCTTCCAAAGCTTCGTCCAGCCAGGTGGCCGACAACGCGTTGGCAGTATTAGTCACACCCAGATCCAGAACGCTTGAGGCATTCGTAACAGCCAGATCCTGAGTACTATCAACAGCATTGACAGTAGTCATACCCTCAGTGTTGGCCATACTGAAGGTGCTGACGCCACCGGTATTAAGGTCGGTCCAGTTGAGCACCTCGATACTGGTGAGGGACGGGGCACCATTGAATGCCGCACCACCACCATAAGTGGCGTTCAAGATATCATTACCACCAAGGCCGTCAGCGGCGTCGGTCGCATGAAGCGTATTCGTGTAAGCACCGGCATTGGGCAGGAATTGATACGGGGCACGGAAAATATCATCGCCTTCAGTGCCGACCAAGTCATCATCAATTTCCGGAGTAAAGGTGGTAGAAGCCGTTCCCTCGGCCGGGGTGACTTCAACATCTACCTGATCCGAACCGGTGAAACCGTCGGCATCGGTGACGGTGACCTCAAAGGTAAAGGTGCCTTCAGCATCGTCCGCAAATGTAGCGGTGGCCGTCTGGGTATCGGCATTGGCCGGGGTTACCGCTCCGTCCTCGAGCTCAGTGGTCAATTCCCAAGCCCAGGTCACGGGCGTGGTACCATTGGTGCGGGTTGCACTAAGCGTCACCGCGTCGCCGCCACTGGCGGTCTTGTCTGCGCCGGCGTCAACAACGATATCACAGGCATCGCCGCGACCGTCGTCATTCGAGTCGGTCTGATCCGCATTAGCGATAGTCGGGCAATTGTCGCACGCATCGCCAACGCCATCTTCGTCCTGGTCCGCCTGAGTGGCATTTGCGGTGTTGGGGCAATTGTCACAGGCATTGCCAACACCATCAGCATCATCGTCAGACTGACCTTCATTGGCAGTGTTGGGGCAATTGTCACAGACATCCCCCACGCCGTCTTCATCCGCGTCGGCCTGATCCGCGTTGGCGGTCTGCGGACAATTATCATCGGCATCGCAAATGCCGTCGCCGTCCGTGTCCACCAATGGAAGCGGACACCCTTGCCCCATGACAAACAACGACATCAGGGCAATGGCCAAACATACGACGCCCGATCGTAAGATCGCGCCGCGCCTTAAATTAGTTCTACGATTCATTCTGTAGCCTCCATCATAAAAAAGAGAAATTCCGGCTTTCATATTTCCATCACTTCAATGAGATGTTAACACCCTTTTAAGACCAGCCGTCCCACACCAACACCGGCTCACCACATCGTCGGCCGGGATGCCCGACCCGTCGGCCGGCGGAAAGGCCGACCGATCGGATCTCCCGATCGATACACATGTTTTTGTGGAATATCGCCTTGTTTACGTGAAACACCAATTCGGTGCCACCTTCCCATCGAAAACGCTTTACAAACCTAACTAGACATTGACCGGTAATCCATTACCGTCTCTCGGGTTCTATCTACTGATCAGGTCACCTCCTCCCCACAGGGTACCGGTAAGGTTATCCGTTTCCCGCTCTTCCGTATATGTTCTTCACAGATAGTTGCACCTTACGTGATCTGCGGCTCTTCTACCCTAGTGGATCCGCGCCAACGATCCCCACAAGCCGGTTCTAATCCTACTTCCTCTGCTAACGTGCGCCTCGCAGCAGGGCAACGATAAAACCCTAAGTCCTTTAATTCCGGAGGCCAATATTACAGTTCCTCTATTTACTGTCAACCCTGTTTATCTTTTTTTAGGCCCCACCAAAAGCTCGCGACAAGAACCCTTTTAAAATTTATGCCTGACCAGCAACTTAGCTTCCCCTTTTTCACCCCTCGACAGACCTCCGTCGAAGGCAAAAACGGGAAAAACTATATAGTAACTTATCGCATTTATCGCCCGAAAGTCGAGATTCCAACAGGATTTCCGTCAAAAATATTCCCGAAACCTGCCTTTTAAGCCAATTTTGGAAGCGGAAAGGCTATATCCCGCCTCCCTGCGACGATATTTCGTCACCGACTCAGGCCAGCTTGCGACGTACGCCCAATTTTTCCTTGCGGGCCTTCAGCCGAGCCCGAAGATTCTCCAGCACGTTCATGTAATTAATATATGAATCATAAGGAGAATCGTAGGGATTGAAATATTTATGCACGTCTCCATCCGCAAAATATTTGGTACACATGTAATAAAAATGGTCCGAGGTCTGGATTTTCCGCCAGTCCTGCAACAACTGAGGATCGCCCAGCGATTTCACCTCTTTCTCCAGACGATACAGCTCATGCAAGGCGTTGGACTGCATGGCGTTGCCCAGCCAGGCGGACAGATCCCGCTCGGTATCGGCCCAACTACTCATATGCGGCACATCATATTCATCGGCGGCAGGAAAACTATCGATCGCTTCGGAAGGCGTCAGAAACCGGTTCCTGCGATTCTTAAAAAGCTCCCCGGGCAACCGATCCAGGAAACGAAAGATCCCCGTATCTTCCCACTGATGCTCACCCAGGGTTTCGTAATCCAGAAAGAGATTGACCAGGTCCCCCTTGCCGTCCACCTGGTTAACCCACTTGGTAAATTTCCCCACGGTCAAGGGCCAATCATGCCAGCGACGGTTGGAGAAACGAAAAGCGATATCGTCACTCAGCTTGTAGTTCCGCAGCAGCAGTTTCAGCCGACGGGCTCCCGGGGGAGCATATATGACGTTCGGCGATCGGCTATCAAGCATGTTGTCCGCGCCCTCACACAACGTGCCGCGGAAGCCCATCCCCTCAACGAAATGGGCCAGATCATTGTTATAGACTAACTCGGTATTGCGGAAGATGGCCGGCTGCTGGCCGAAAAGCTGCTCGATCCGGGCCTGGTGCAGGCGAACCTGCTCGGCGAATTCTTCCCGCGAATACATGAAGCTCAGTGAGTGATAATAAGTCTCGGTGAGAAATTCCACGCATCCGGTTTCCGCCAGCCGCTGAAAAAGATTCAGCACTTCCGGAGCGTACTTCTCGAATTGCTCCAGGATCATACCGCTAAGCGAATAGGCGAGACGGAACCGGCCTTTGTGCCGATTCACTAAATCCAGCATCAAACGAGTGGCCGGTAGGTAACATTTACGCGCCACCTTACGACAAATCTCACGATTCTTCTCGTCATCAAAGTAATCAGTACCCGTATCAAAAACGCTGTATCGCCGCAAACGGTAAGGCTGATGGACTTGAAAATAAAGGCAGATAGAAGGCACGGAGCACCCCTCTTGGATTTATTGTACTTCCATTTGACTGGCTCCCCCGTAGCCCAATGAGTGAAACATTATAATATCGGACTGAAGCCAAAGGCAACTGTTGAAATTTACCCCCAAATGCAAACTTTTACTGACCTTTTTGTATACTTTCCTATCAGGCTGGCCAAGCAACACACGGGCCGCGTTCTGCGTATGCCGACCACCCAATTCCAAACCAGCAGTACCATCAAGAATTGTCCGGCAAGGTTTGCATCGGCTTTGTCTTCGCAGAAGGAGAGGCAGCCTTATTCCTGTCACACTCGATAGGCGATGAAACAGGCTCGGGAACAAATGTTTCCATCGGCCGGGCCAAATATTTATCAAAAAAAGCTACCGTACGGGCTGCGTAATAATCCGGGCGGACAATAACCGACTGGTTATGCTTGGCCCCGGGGACAACCCACAACGACTTCGGTCCGGAAGCCATGTCGTAAAGCAACTGCGACTGTTCTACCGGAATATAACTGTCCTTCTCTCCGTGAATAAACAAAATGGGACGGGATGGAGCCATATCCCGCAAGCCCTTGCGCACCGAAGGGAAGATACAACCCAACTTTTTGCGACATTCGCGAAACAAAAGCCAACGCAAAAACCGCCAAAACTGGGGCGGATGGTTCTCGTAAACGAAGCGAACCTTGGCGAAAATATAGGCCCAGCGTTTCATCAGGTATTCCAGGGTGGTGTCCGAACTGAAGGCCCCATCGATAATCAGGGCCTTGACTGCCGGGTTGTTCTGGGCGGCCAAGATGGCTGCTCCCGCCCCGCGAGAAATACCGAATAAACCGACCTCCATGGGCCGACCCTGCCGCTCAAGCCAATCCTCCACATAGGCGATCGCCCCCAGCATGTCATTGACCTCCCGATCGCTGGGCCATTGCCGGGGCTGATAGCCGGGCTCGCCACTTGATTCGCCATGACCGCGAAAATCAAAGCTGAATACGTCATACCCTGCCGCCAACAGAGGCCGACAATACCGGGCACAACTGTACATATCACTGGAAAACTCGTGGGCAAAAATGATCATGCCCTTGGATGGTCCCGGCCGCTGGCTGAATAAAAACATCCCGCACAGATTAAGGTTGTCGAAGGCCCGGAAGGTCGCTCGCTCCCCATAAATACGCTGGAAATCGCATGGCCCCATGGCCAGCGGGGGAGGCGTATCCCGAATTATATTAAGCATTAGATTCACATATTTGCGCAAAACCAGCCACATGGTGAGCAAAAGGAAACTCACCGTCATAGCCATGGAAATCAGGGCATAATTAGGGGCGATGTATTGCCAAACAGCCCCTGCCAAAGGCAAACTTGCGGTTGGTATCATGGATAAATCACTTAAAAGTCAATTTTATTCTTGCTATTCCCCATCTGACCACGCCGAAATTCAGAATTATGTTAGTGCGAACTTGTCGCCGCCATCAAGTCCCTGTAATTTCCAGTTCCGATTACCTATGTTAGTCTTTGCTAATAAAACAAAAAACCTATTCCTCGACCACAAATCCGTCTTGTTGCTTTTGTCTTGGCAATAATAGTCGTAGCTTTATTCTTTCATCGACCTGAACAAGGAAAAAAGACAAGAAGATCGTCGCTGATAAAAAGTGAACATAGTGGTAAAAAGAAAACACCGGGTGTCCGAAGACAACCCGGTGCTTTCCGGAGGGGAAAAGCTTTATGGTTCTTCCGTCATGGGCTTTGCCATGATCGGTCATCCTCAAAAATACACATACTCCTTACTCAATAGTTAAATCTACTCACAAAAACCGAATAAATCAAGAAATTTATGTTTCGTTTTCGAAAAAGCTTTGTGAAATTTTCTTCCTTTGAGCACTAATTTGAGCAAAGACAATGTGTCATGATGCCACATTAAAAAAATACAAAACCATAAAAACACCTAAACAATTATCTCACTCATCCAGCTTTGTCGGCGGAATTCCTCCCTTTTCTCCACCGAACTCAAAATTTCTGTGCTCAAAACAAAATATTCCCGCGAATTTAAGGCATTCCCCCCCTTCAGTGTCGCCTCTTCGTCACTTTGTTTGTAATGAAATGGTCAACACTTAGAACAATCCCCGGCGTTCCTTACATTCAGTCACTCTATTTCTCCCAGATTCACAGCATATAACATAAGATACCTATAAACCCCAAAAACAAAGCTGAAATCGAAGCAATCCTAAAACACGCTGGGTAAAAAAGCCTCATTCGCCCGATACCTAATCAGATAAAAAAGCGGCCGGTAAAGAATCGTATGGTTATATGCAGCCGTACTATCAGGTATTTTCCCCATAAGTTCCTAAACATTGGAATGGGCATGTAAAAGTCGGATTGACCTCAAGTGAACAAGATCCTTAACAAAATACAACTGCTCAAAGCAGCCGCTGAAGCACGAAGAAGAGACCAAACCATTGTGCATTGTCATGGATGCTTTGACATCGTGCATCCCGGCCATATTCGCTACCTGGAATTTGCCAAGCGGCAAGGTAACCGCCTGGTGGTTTCCCTGACCGGGGATTCGCAAATCCTCAAAGGCGATCAACGGCCTTATATCCCCCAAGAATTGCGGGCGGAAAATCTTGCCGCCCTGGAAATGGTCGATTTTGTCTATATCAATCCGCGCCCGACTGCCGTCGAACTACTCCAGGAACTGCAACCCGATATCTACGTCAAAGGCCGGGAATACGAACATAGTAACGACCCCAACTTCCTGGCCGAACAACAGGCCGTCACCAGCTACGGCGGACGCGTACAATTCAGCAGCGGAGAGGTCGTCTTCAGTTCCTCCCGCCTCATGGAAACCCTGGAAAGCGACATCTCCTTGGAGTCAGAGCGGATATCCCTCGTCTGCCAACGTCACGGCATCAATGCCCCGACGCTCCTTCACCTTCTCCAAAACTTTACCGATCTTCGCATTTTGGTGATCGGCGACTTGATTCTGGATAAATATGTGC